>JAYUSP010000464.1:0-3496 GCA_043755615.1 Betaproteobacteria bacterium | reverse complement strand
TGCTCGTGGCGAGTTACGACCTGCTGCTGGGCTACACCGGCATCGTCAGTTTTGCGCACACGATGTTCTTCGGCATCGGCGCCTACGGCGTCGCGATCGCGAGCAGCCGGCTCGGCGCGGGCTTGCCGGCGGTGCTGGCAGGCGCCGCGCTGGCGCTGCTTGCATCGCTGCTTCTGTCGCTGCTGATCGGTTTGTTTTCGCTGCGCGTCAAGGCGATATTCTTCGCGATGATCACGCTCGCGGTGGCGACTGCGTTCCAGACCCTGGCTTCACAACTGAGCGAATTTACCGGCGGCGAGGACGGCCTGAGTTTTCGCAACCCGGCCTGGCTGAGCCCGGCTTTCGAGCTGCCCGGCGGCCCGCTGCTGGGCCTGGTCATCGACGGCAAGGTGCTCACCTACGGGTTGCTTTTTGTCGTCGTCTCGCTGCTTTTTCTGGCCCTGCTGCGCATCGTCAACTCGCCCTTTGGACGCGTGCTGCAGGCGATCCGCGAGAACGACTTTCGCGCCGAGGCGATCGGCTACCGCACCGTCGTCTACCGCACCCTGAGCAATGTGCTGGCCGCACTCTTTGCGACGCTGGCCGGCGTGCTGCTGGCGCTGTGGCTGCGCTACACCGGGCCGGACACGACGTTGAGCTTCGAGATCATGCTTGACATCCTGCTCATCGTCGTCATCGGCGGCATGGGCACGCTGTACGGCGCGGTGGTCGGCGCGACGCTGTTCGTGCTCGCGCAGAACTACCTGCAAGATCTGCTGCGCCTGGCCGCCGGTGCCACCGAAGGCGTCCCCGCTTTAAGCGCGCTGCTCACGCCCGACCGCTGGCTGCTCTGGCTGGGCCTGCTCTTCGTGTTGTCGGTGTATTACCTGCCCACCGGCGTCGTCGGCCGGCTGCGTGCGCGCGCCGCGAAGGCGGCGTTGGTGCAGGCGCGGCCATGACCACCTCCGCCGCCTCGACCACCGCCGCCGCCGGCAGCTCGCGCTACGCGACGATCGCCGGCCGCGAGTTGCACTACACGGCGTGGGGCGCCGACGATGCGCCGGTGCTCATCGCCTGGCATGGCCTGGCACGCACCGGGCGCGACATGGACGATATCGCCGCGCATCTGAGTGCCCCAAGGCCGGCCGAAGCCGGCCGCCCCCCGAGGGGCACAAGCAAAGTGGCAGAGCCACATTTGCTTGGCAGCCCACGCTGGCGCGTGATCTGCCCGGACACGATCGGCCGCGGTTTGAGTCAATGGAGCCCGGCGCCGGCCACGGAATATTGTCTCGAGTTCTATGTGCGCCTGGCGGCCGGCCTGCTCGACCATCTCGGCATCCAGCGCTGCCAATGGCTGGGCACCTCGATGGGTGGCGCGATCGGCCTGCTCGGTGCGGCGACCGTCTTGCGCGGGCGCATCACGCGCCTGGTGCTCAACGACAGCGGGCCGAGTGTCAGCGCCGCAGCGATCGAGCGCATCCGCAGCTACGCCGGCAACCCGGCGGCGTTTACCACGCTGACTGAACTCGAAAGTTATTTTCGCAGCGTCTACCAACCGTTTGGCTGGTTGAGCGACGCGCAGTGGCGGCGCCTGACAGAGACCTCGACGCGGCGCCTGCCCGACGGCCGCGTCACGCCGCACTACGACCCGGCGATGGTGCAGCAGTTCATCCACCACCCGAGCGACTACGAACGCTGGGCCGAATGGGACCGGCTCGACATCCCGGTGCTGGGCTTGCGCGGCGAACACTCCGACCTGCTGCTGCGCGAGACCACGGAGGGCATGCGCAACCGCGGGCCGCGCGCGGTGGTCGTCGAGATCCCCGGCTGCGGCCATGCGCCGGCACTCAACACGCCGGCGCAGTTTGCGATCGTCGAGCGCTTTTTGTCGGCTTGAAGACCGCTCAGGCCAAGACTTCAGTTTTCACCCACCCGCCACCCAAGGAGACGACCGTGATCAATCGATGGATCCTGCAAATTTGCGCCGCTTTCTGCACCACCGCAGCCGGGGCCGCCGGCACCGTGGGCAACAGCTTCCCGGCCGGCTTCCCGGTCATCGAAGATACGTCCACGGCCAAGCCGGTGATCGGCTTCGGCGCTGCCGGGCCGGTGCAGCGCACGCCGGTGATCTTTCTGCACGGCAACAACGACACGCCATTCCCGACCGCGTGCAATCCGTATGGCCGCATGCAGGCGCTGGCCCAGCATCTGGCCGACAACGGCTATGCGACGAGCGAGCTCTGGGGCCTGGGTTACCAGGGCGATCAATGTGATCTCGCCGGCGACCAGACCCGGCGCTCGCGCATCGCGCACACCAACGCCGCCAACGTGCCCGACCTGCGCCGCTTCGTGCGTGCGGTGCTGGCCTACACCGGCGCCAGCGAGGTCGACATCGTCGCCCACAGCCTGGGCGTGACAGTCGCGCGCGAATGGATCCGGCAGGACCGTGCGCAGCGTCAGGTGCGCCGCTTCGTCGCCATCGACGGCCCCAACGGCGGCATCATTAATTGTTCGCCGAATGGGGCCAACTACTGGCAGGCACCGGCCGCTGGCGGCTTCACGCCGAGCAGCGAGGTCTGCCAGGAACTCGGTTCGCCGAATACGCCGTTCCTGAAGCTGCTCAACCGCGCCGACGACACGCCGGGCCCGACACGCTACCTCGTCATCCGCAACGCCGACGTGAGCTTTGTCTACTTCGCGCTGCAGGACGGTGTCATCGCGCCGGTGCCGGCCGAAGATTCGTTCGGCCAGCCGACCGACTTTTCGCGCAGCGCCAGCCTGCGCGGCGCGCGCCAGATCGATCTCGTGGGCCAAGGCGCGTTTGACCCGTTCCTGAGGACCGGGCACCTGGGGATCCTGAATTCACCGCAGACGCGGCAGGCGACGCTGGAGTTTCTGCTGGCGCGCCGGCACGATCACTGACCGGCTCAAGACGGCGGCGCCGGTGGCCAGAAGCAGCACTTCGTCCAGGCCAGGCTCAGGGCTTCGTTGAGCACCGACTTCGTGCCGTCGCTGGACGTCCACCAGCGCGTCGCGTCGTACTCCGCCGGCTGCGTCGAGCGCACGCCCACCGTGACGCCCGGCCCCCAGGCCAGGCGTTGCAGCAGCAACGAACGGCGCGCGTGCACGCCGGGGCTGTAGACGTCGACGCTGCTGACTGCGAGACCCTCGCGCCGGGCCCAGTCGCGAACGGTTAACGCGCTGGTGTAGGTGCGCTCGGTGCGTGCCGTGATCCCAGGCACAGCGCGGGCGGGCAGGCCGCCGCGGCGCAGGTAGTCGGCGGCACGTTCGGCGTGGCTCGGGAACGCGCTCCACGACACGATCGGCCCGCCGATGGCCACGACCTGGCCGTAGTGGCCCGGCCGCACCGCGACGAGTACCTGCCGCAGATCGTCTTCGCTCATCCAGCCTTCGACAATGAGCAGGGCGGCCGGCTCGCCGGCAGGGCCCGTGTGCGGTGCGTTCAATGCAAAAAAGTCGTTGGCCTGACGGGCGAGCAGCGCCACCGCTGCGATCG
>JAYUSP010000463.1:0-3500 GCA_043755615.1 Betaproteobacteria bacterium | reverse complement strand
ACCCGACGACGATCTATGCCGAGAGCGAGCGCCTGGCGCGCGAGCGGCAGGGTCACTACATGGACCAGTTCACGTTTGCCGAACGGGCCACCGACTGGCGCGCCAACAACAATATCGCCGAGAGCGTCTACAAGCAGCTTGGCCAGGAACCCCACCCGTGCCCGGCGTGGATCGTCGCCAGCGCCGGCACTGGCGGCACGCTGGCGACGATCGGACGCTACGTTCACTACTGCCGCCACGCCACGCAGGTCTGCGGCGCCGATGCCGAACATTCGGTCTTCTTCGACCACTATGTCAGCGGCGACAAGGGCCTCACGCTGGACCGCGGCTCGCGCATCGAAGGCATCGGCCGGCCGCGCGTCGAAGCCTCGTTTGTGCCGGGTGTGCTGGACGCGATGGTCAAGGTGCCCGACCTGTGGAGCATCGCCGCGATGCACGCCTTGAGCGTGCGCCTGGGTCGGCCGGTGGGCGGCTCCACTGGCACCAACCTGATTGCTGCGTTGGCCTGCGCGAGAGCGATGCAATCGCGTGGAGAAAGCGGCTCCATCGTGACCCTGATCTGCGACGACGGTGCGCGCTATCGCACGAGCTATTTCGACGACCAGTGGCTGCGCGCCAACGGCCTGGAATGTGATGCCGAGAGTGACGCCGTCGATGCGCTGGTCGACCGCGGCGAGTGGCCCGATGCCCTGCGCCAGGCCTGGCGCCTGGCCGGCGATCTGCGCTGAGGCGCAGGCGGGAGCAGGACTCCGCAACCCGCCGCAACCCGCCGCAGCCCGGCGCAGCCACACGCGCCGCGGCGGGCCTGCGCGGTCAAACGCCGGCCTGCCGAGCCGCTTGCCTGCTGCGGCGGGAGACGACCACCAGCATCGTCAAACCGGCCCCGAACAGCAGCCACATCGACGGCTCCGGGACGGCAGCCGCTGCGGTTTCAAAATGCCCGACCGAAAGCGTCTGGTTGCCGCCGGCTTCGATGGCCAGGACTTCCCACTCGTAGGCCATGCCCGGCAGCAGGAAGCCCGCCGGCACCGCCAGGCTGGTGGCGGTCGGCGGCATCATGATGTCCAGGATCAGCTTCGGGATCGCGGTGATGCCCGAGTTGGGTTTGACCACCAGCACCTGGTAACCCACGATCGGGCTGCCGTTGGGCGGCGGCACCGGATTCCAACGGACGACAGTGTTGTTGGGGTCGACCTCGGCATCCTCGCCAGGTGACAACAGTTGCGGGCCGTCGGGGATGTTGTGGGTGAACTTCGCAATGCCGAGCAAGGTCTCGCCGGCAAAACCTTCGCCCTCGATCCGGTAGTCGCCGGCAGGGAAACGTTGCAGAAACGCGGCCAAGGACAACTGGCTGAAGTTCGGCTCGGCACTTTCCAAAAAGAGCTCGGTGCCGCCTTGCAGGCCGATCCTGCCGCTGGCCACGGCGCTGAAGGCGAGCACGCCGTTCGGGTCGTAGACGGCCATCCGCTTCCAGGGGTCGGCATCGATGAAGAGCTGGACACCCACATCCTGGTCGGTGGCGTTGAGTTCGATCTTCAGCCGCGCATCTTTCAGCGGCACCACGTTGGCAGACTGTGCGATCGGCGCTGCGACGCCGAGCGCGATGGCGACGAGGGTCACCGACATCGCGCTGCGCGCACGCAGCAGGGCTTTCACAAACAAGCGTTTGGTTTTCATGATCAGGGCTCCGGTAAGCGGATTGAACGGGGCGGCCCGCGCTGATCCTTGCCGCAAGCCGTGAGCGCCTGCTGTGCGTTGTGGCCGCGCGCGGGTCGCTTCGCAGCCACGCCGACGATGGTGGCGACGATGACTTAACCGGCACTTAACCGGCACTTAACCGGCACTTAAACGGCGCTTGATTGGCACTTGACGGGCACTTGACCGGGCCCGCGCGGCACCGGCGCGGAGCGCGGCGGGGCCGGGCGGCGCAACGCTTTACAGCAGCGCGTAGGTCGTGGTTGCGTGCGCGGCCAACTCGCCCCTGGCGTCAAGAATGCCGATTTCGCCGAAGACCAGGCTGCGGCCCATGCGCAGCACCCGGGCTTCGATGCGCACCTGGCCGATATCGCCCGGGATCGGGCGCATGAAACTCGTCTGCAACTGCACCGTGGTCATCGGCTTGAAGCCGCCGAGCTTGCTCATCACCGCCAGCACCATGGCGGTATCGGCGGCGGCCATCATCGTCTGGCCACAGAGCAGGCCACCTTCGTGTACATGTTTGGGCACCACCGGCAGTTGCAGGATGACCTCGCCGCTGCGCGCTTCGATGACCCGCAGGTTCAGCTCGCGCACCCAGGGCGCGAAGACATGTGCCAAGGCCTCGTGCAGCATGTCGATATCGGCAAATTGGCTCTCAGTCATGGTTTGTGTCCCGGCGCCGGGCGCCGCCTCGCCTGATTCTACGTAGCCACTGTCGTCAGGCCGGACGCAGGCCGAGGTAGTAACCTCCGATCCTGGATCAGCTCAACCGTCTTTGGAGATTCTCGATGAACAAGGTCTACCCCAGCGCCGCAGCGGCGCTTGAGGGCATTGTGCGTGATGGCCAGTTGCTCGCCGTCGGTGGCTTCGGGCTGTGCGGCATCCCCGAAGCGCTGATCGATGCATTGCGCGACAGCGGCGTCAAAGGCCTCAGCGTCATCTCCAACAACGCCGGTGTCGACGGCTTCGGCCTCGGCAAGCTGCTTGAGACGCGGCAGATCAAGAAGATGATCTCCAGCTACGTCGGCGAGAACAAGGAGTTCGAGCGCCAGTACCTGGCCGGCGAACTTGAGCTTGAATTCACGCCGCAGGGCACGCTGGCCGAAAAGCTGCGCGCCGGAGGTGCCGGCATTCCAGCGTTTTTTACCAAGACCGGCGTCGGCACGATCGTCGCCGACGGCAAGGAACTGCGCGACTTTGATGGCGAGACCTACGTCATGGAGCGTGCGCTGCTGCCCGAGGTCTCGCTGGTCAAGGCCTGGCGCGCCGACAGAAGTGGCAACCTGCAGTTCCGCCTCACCGCGCGCAATTTCAACCCGGCGGTGGCGATGGCCGGCAAGACCACCGTGGTCGAGGTCGAAGAGATCGTCGAGACCGGCACGATGGCGCCGGATTCGGTGCACCTGCCGGGCATCTACGTGCACCGGCTGGTGCTCAACGCCGCGCCCGAAAAGCGTATCGAAAAACGCACCATCACCCAAAAAGCAGGGGTCTGAAATGGCTTGGAACCACGACCAGATGGCCGCGCGCGCGGCCAGGGAATTGCAGGACGGCTTCTATGTCAATCTGGGCATCGGCCTGCCGACGATGGTGGCAAACTTTGTCGACGCGTCGATCGAGGTCTGGCTGCAAAGTGAAAACGGCATGCTCGGCATCGGCCCGTTCCCGACCGAAGACGAAGTCGACGCCGACCTCATCAACGCCGGCAAGCAGACCGTGACCACGATCCCGGGTTCGAGCATTTTCGGCAGCCACGACAGCTTCGCGATGATCCGCGGCGGCAAGATCAACCTGTCGATCCT
>JAYUSP010000462.1:0-3507 GCA_043755615.1 Betaproteobacteria bacterium | reverse complement strand
CGATCCAGAATGGAATCGTCAGCTCCAGGCCGTCGCTGGCAAAGGCGCTGAGTTGCACCATCGGCGCCGGGTCGGCGAGCACCCTCGGCACGCGACAGATCGCGTCGATCAGGCGCGGGGTCAAGGTTTCCAGTTCGGTGCCATAAGCCACCAGCAGGCTCGTCGAGATCGAGACCTGCGGGTTCGCCAGCGACGCGTTTTCAATCCGCTGCGTGATGAGCATCTCGTTCGGCACGATGGCCTCGCGGCCGTTGAGGGCGCGCACCACGGTGTAGCGGGTGTGGATGTCGGTGATTCGGCCCTCGAAATTGTCGACCTTGACGGTGTCGCCGATGCGCAGCGAACGCTCAGCCAGGATCACGAAGCCGCTGACATAGTTGGACGCGATTTTCTGCAAGCCCAGCCCGATGCCCACGCCGACCGCGCCACCGAGCACGCCCAAGGCGCCGAGCGGGATGCCGGCAGCCGACAGCGCCAGCAGCAGGCCGACCAGCAGCAGCACCGCGCGCGTCGTGTTGGCGGCGATCTTGCGCAGGCTCAAGGAGTCGCCCGCGCCTTCGGCACCGGCCATCAGCCGCGCTTCGATGGCGGCCGAGAGCCACAACATCAGCACCAGCACCGCGGCGGCGCTGAGCGCACCTTCGAGCAGGCTGCGCAGCGAGACCTGGGCGCCGCCGAGCTTCCAGCTGATGTCGTCCAGCTCGGCCAGCAGCAGCGGCAGGATGCCAGTCAACCACAGCACCAGCGCCATCCAGACCAGCCAGGACAGGCTGCGCTCGATGATGCGCACCGTCGGCGATTTGGGGAAGGCCACCCGCAGCACCCGCACGCCGATGCGGATCAGCAGCAGGCTGAGCAGGATCGGCACCGCGATATTGAATACCGCCGTCGGCAGCACGCCGGCCAGCGCCCAGCGCGCGGCCAGCGCGGCGAGCAGCGCCAGCGCCGGGAACAACACACCGTCATAGAGCTTGCGGCCGAACCAGATGCTCGAGGGCAAATGGGGCTCTGCCACGTTGCTCACGCCGCCTCGGGTGGCGGCCGACGCAGTCGTCGGCCTGGGGGCACTCTCGGCGCGCGGCCGGGCGCCGCGCAGCAGGCGCACCGCCAGCGCGGACACCAGCAGGCAGCCCAGCAGCACGCCGAGTTCGGGCAGCGCGCGCGCGCTGAGCAAGGCTTGCAGCAGATCCGCCAGCTCAGTGCCGGCCGATTGCAACGACGGTCTCGTCAAGCCGCTGCTCCGGCCGATCGGTCAGGTGCGGCCGGCGCCGCAACCGCGGCGAGCACCCGCAGGTGCGCCGCGACGCTGCGCGCCAGCGCGCCGAGGTTGTAGCCGCCTTCCAGGCACGACACGATGCGCGCGCCGGCATGCCGATCGGCGAGCGCGAAGATACGCCGCGTGATCCATTCGTAATCGGCTTCGACCAGGCCGAGCTGGCCGAGATCGTCTTCGCGGTGGGCGTCGAAACCAGCCGAGATGAAGACCATCTGCGGCTTGAAAGTTTCCAGCGCCGGCATCCACATCGCGTCGATCACGCTGCGGATTTCCGGCCCGCGGGTATACGGCGCGACCGGCACGTTGACCATATTCGTGCCCATTGGCACGCCGCCGCTGCCGGGGTACAGCGGATGCTGGAAGAAGCTGCACATCAAGATGCGCTCATCGCCGGCGATGATGTCTTCGGTGCCGTTGCCATGGTGCACATCGAAGTCGATGATCGCCACCCGCTGCAGGCCGCGCACATCGAGCGCGTGGCGCGCCGCGACGGCGACATTGTTAAAAAAACAAAAGCCCATCGCCTGCGCGCGGGTGGCGTGGTGGCCGGGTGGGCGCACCGCGCAGAAGGCGTTTTTGGCGTGCCCGTCGATGACGGCGTCAGTGGCCGCGACCGCGGCGCCGGCGGCCTTGAGCGCCGCATCGAGCGTCGCCGCATTCGCGCTCGTATCGGGGTCGAAGGCGCGCCGGCCTCCGTCGCGGCGAAGTTCAGCCAGCAGCGCGGTCAGCTCGGTGACATGGCCGCTGCTGTGGGCGCGCGCCAGTTGTTCGGGCAAGGCATCGGGTGCATCGCAAAAGTCCAGCGCCATATCGAGGCCGGTCGCGCGCAGGTGGTCGAGGATCGCATCCAGGCGCTGCGGGCATTCAGGATGGCCTGCGCCCATTTCGTGCAAACGACACTCGGGCGGGCTGAAGAAGGCAGTGCTCATGGCAGGGCAGTTGGGCTTTTCGGGTATGTTCGCCGGATGGATGTGACCATCGCACGCCAGCTCACGCGGCTGGTCGATCAGATCGCGACAATTATCGTCGGCAAGCGAACCCAGATCGAAGACTGCGTTGCCTGCCTGATGGCCGGCGGTCACTTGCTCATCGAAGACGTGCCCGGGGTCGGCAAGACAACCCTGGCGCACGCACTCGCGGTCTCGCTGGGCCTTCACTTTTCGCGGGTGCAGTTCACCGCCGACCTGATGCCCAGCGATCTGGTCGGGGTGAGTGTCTTCGAGCGCGGCAAGGACGCTTTTGTTTTTCACCCCGGCCCGGTATTCGCGCAGGTGCTGCTCGCCGACGAGATCAACCGCGCCGGCCCGAAGACCCAGAGCGCGCTGCTCGAGGCAATGGAAGAGCAGCAGGTCTCGGTCGAAAACCAGACCCGCCCGCTGCCGACGCCTTTTTTTGTGATCGCCACGCAGAACCCGAGTGACCAGCTCGGCACCTACCCGCTGCCCGAAAGCCAGCTCGACCGCTTCTTGCTCTGCATCTCGCTGGGCTATCCCGACCGCGTCTCCGAGCGTTCGCTGCTGGCCGGCGAAGACCGGCGCAAGATCATCGAGCGTTTGCAGCCGGTGATGCAGGCCGCCGATGTGCTGGCCGCGCAGGCGGCGGTGTTGAAAGTCCATGCCTCCGACTCGCTGCTCGACTACCTGCAGGCACTGATCGCCGCGACACGCTCGGGGCAATGGTTTGTCGAAGGCCTGAGCCCGCGTGCCGGCATCGCGGTATTGCGTGCAGCGAAAGCCCGCGCGCTGATGGCGCAGCGCGACTATGTGGCGCCCGACGATGTGCAGGCGATCCTGCCGCAGGCGATCGGCCACCGGCTGGTGCCCACCAGCGGTGCCGGGCGCGGCCCGCGCGAGCAGGTGCGCGCGATGGTCGAGGCCACGCCGATCCCCTGACCGAAGATGACCGGGGCCAGCGCTACTTCACGGGCCGCCGCGCCGGGCCGCCATCGGCCAGAGGCCGATGTCCTTCGGCAGGCGACAGCCAGTCCGCAGGGACTGGCTGTGTCCGGCCTCAGCCCCAAGCAAGGCCCGACCCTCTCGGAGGGTCGCTCGCCGTACCCGGCGGGCGGGGTGTCGTCATTGCTTCCGGCCGCCGCGCTACCGGCCTTGCCGCGCCAGGAGCGCCGCTCGATCGCTTCGCGCCTGCGCCGTTGGTTCGAAAGCCGGCTTCCACTGGCCGACACCCACACGCTGACGCAACGCAACGTCTACATCCTGCCCACCCGCGCCGGC
>JAYUSP010000461.1:0-3508 GCA_043755615.1 Betaproteobacteria bacterium | reverse complement strand
GGGCAAAGAAGAAGCGCAGCATTTCAAGCGTGGCATCGGGACCCATGGCGTCGGTGTACGAACCCTGGGCCTGCCCGCCTGACCAGGCATGCCCGGCCCCATGCACCAGCCAGTGTTCGGCGACGGCGACTCCGTTCTCACCCTTGTGGATGGAGCGCGTGTAGCGTCGGCCCCGCGCCGACACGCCCTGCTTCACTCGTTGGCTGGCCGCGGTGCGCGAGCCTGCGGCATCGGCGCCATCGGCCAGCATGTCCACGATCACCTGCTCTCCATTGCGCGGGTGCACGGTCTTGTCCTGATCGCCGTGGAACACAATCGTCGGCACGGCCCGGCGCAGCGCCTTGAAATGAAGTCTCGGGCCCACCGCACCCCCTGTCATCAGCGCAAGCGCCTCGAACCAGTTGCTCGCGGCGCCGCGAGGCAGCCCCGAGTGCACGCCGAGCGCCGCGAAGATCTCCGGGTAGGCCGCGCCCATGATGCTCGCCATCGCGCCTCCCGCCGACAGGCCCGCGACGTAGACGCGCCGCGCGTCGATGTCATGTTGCTTCATTACCCTGCGCGTCAGGTTCGCGATTCGGCGTCGTGGCTGCAGCCGTGCAGCATCACCACCAACGGCAGATGCCGGCCCCCTGCGCCGGGCGGCGTGTAGAGCTTGTAGCGGTGGTGTTGCGCTGCGTGCGTGAAGTTGCCCGAGGCGAAGTGGCCCTGGTCGCGGGCAGCCAGAGCGTCTATGGGTGCGTCGACCGCGACGCACGGCGCCGCGGCGCTCTTGAGCAAATGTGGCTCTGCCACTTTGCTCAATCCCCACGGGGGACGGCCGGCTTCGGCCGGCCTTGGGGCGCCCACGAGACTCAGGGCGCGCTGTATGACTCGAGTGGCTTCATGTGCGCGGCCAGTGCGCGTGAAGTGTGCGGCTTCGTGCATCATTTCCTGGAGCGTGTCGTGCATGCGATCCTTCGGTGAGGTGGCGTGAGCTTGGTGAGCCTCACTGTCGGGCTCCCGAGTTTCGGCAGTCAACGCCGCGCCGTGAATCGGCATGACGCCTGATTGCATCTCGTCCCACATGCCGTTCGAGCGTAGGTTGACGCCTACACGTGGCGAGCACGGCAATGCATTGGCAGGCGGCGCCGATGTGCTTTGACAATCATCAAGACGCAACGACCGATCGCGGCGCAAGCTTCTCGTTACGGACTGACCCTGGTCCGGGCAGACCGGCCCACAGGAGACCGAAGATGTATCGCGCCCTATTGACGATCGGCGTCAGTGCCGCTTTTGCGCTGGTGGCTTGCACGCAGCAAGACTCCGCGGCACCGGCCGGAACAACCGGGCCTGTGGCCGCCGCGACAAAGTCACCGACCAATGCCTCGCCGGAATCGGGAGGCACGCGCCGAGGTGACTTCGGTCCGCCGCAAGGCGACCCGGTCAAGGCCGTGCTGACCACCCCGCCGATGGTGCCGCCGCCACTGAATCGCTCAGCGCCGGCAAAGGTGATCGTCGAACTCGAAGTCATCGAGAAAGAGATGCCCATCTCCGAGGGTGTGAGCTACACCTTCTGGACCTTCGGCGGCACCGTGCCCGGCAGCTTCATCCGGGTGCGCCAGGGCGACACGGTCGAGTTCCACCTGAAAAATGCGCCCGATTCGAAGATGCCGCACAACATCGACCTGCACGGCGTCACCGGCCCGGGTGGCGGCGCGGCGTCGAGCTTCACCGCGCCGGGGCATCGATCCCAGTTCACGTTCAAGGCGCTCAATGCGGGCCTGTACGTCTACCACTGCGCCACCGCGCCGGTCGGAATGCACGTGGCAAACGGCATGTATGGCCTGATCCTGGTCGAGCCGCCGGGCGGCTTGCCCAAAGTCGACCGCGAGTACTACGTGATGCAGGGCGATTTCTACACGACCGGCAAGTACCGCGAAAAAGGCCTGCAGCCGTTCGACATGCAAAAGGCGATCGACGAGAACGCGACCTACGTGCTCTTCAACGGCAGCGAAGGCGCGCTCACCGGCGAGAAAGCGATCACCGCGAAAACCGGCGAGACGGTGCGCCTCTATGTGGGCAACGGCGGGCCGAACCTGGTGTCGAGCTTTCACGTTATCGGCGAGATTTTCGACAAGGTCTGGTTCGAGGGCGGCACACGCTTCCAGGAGAACGTGCAGACCACGTTGATCCCGGCCGGCGGCGCGGCGATGATGGACTTCCAGGTCGAAGTGCCCGGCAGCTACGTGCTCGTCGATCACTCGATCTTCCGCGCCTTCAACAAGGGCGCACTGGCGATCCTGAAGGTCGAAGGGCCGGAGAACAAGGCGATCTACTCGGGCAAGGAAGTCGACGAGGTCTACCTCGGCGACCGCGCCCAGCCCAACCTCGCCGCGGTAACGGCGGCTGCCAAATCGGCAAAGAGTGGCGAGCTGACGATCTCCGAGCAAATGAAGGCCGGCCAGGCCCTCTTCGCCGGCACCTGCTCGACTTGCCACCAACCCAATGGTGCCGGCCTGGCCGGCGTGTTCCCGCCGCTGGCCAAATCGGACTACCTGAGCGGCGACCCGAAACGCAACATCGACGTCGTGCTGCGCGGCTTGAGCGGCCCGGTCAAAGTGAACGGCCAGGACTACAACTCCGTGATGCCGCCGATGAACCAGCTCAACGACGACGAAATCGCGAACATCCTGACCTACGTGCTGGGCAGTTGGGGCAACCCGGGCGGCAAGGTGACGAAAGACCAGGTCGCCGAGCAGCGCAAGGTGCAACCCGCAGCGGTCGCGGCGAAGCACTGAGAGCCTGTGAACAAATCCGACACACCCGCTCGTGCGCCCCAGGCGGCGCCGCTCGTCGTTGCAAATGCTCACCGTGGCCCGGGCCACGGCTGCGCTTTGCGCCTAGATCGACACCGCCTGGAGCGCCCGCTCGGGCGCGCCGGATTCATTCACAGGCTCTGACGGGACCGAACATGGCGCAGCAACTCGACGGCAAGGTGGCCGTCATCACCGGCGCGGCTTCGGGCATCGGCCTGGCCACGGTGGAACGTTTTGTCGAGGCCGGTGCCCGGGTGCTGGCCGCCGACCTGCAGGTTGAAGCGGGCGAGGCGCTGGCCCGGCGCTTCCCCGGCGTGGTGATGTTCAAACGCTGCGACGTGACGCAAACGGTGCAGCTGCGCGAGGCCATCGACGCCGCGGCGGCGCATTTCGGCGGGCTGGACATCCTGTTCTCCAATGCCGGGGCCGGAGGCACGACGGCGGGCGTCGAAAACTTCGACGAGGCCAGCTGGGACGCCACCCAGGCGCTGCTGCTGCGCTCGGTGGCCGCCGGTGCGGCGTTTGCCGTGCCGCACATGCGCCAGCGCGGTGCCGGCTCGATCATCAACACCTCGTCAGTGTCGGCGCTGCAGGCCGGTTACGCGCCGCTGTGTTATTCGGTGGCCAAGGCCGGCGTGCTGCACTTCACCCGCGTGGCAGCGGCCGAACTGGCGCCGCAGCGCATCCGCATCAACGCCATCGTGCCGGGCTTC
>JAYUSP010000460.1:0-3518 GCA_043755615.1 Betaproteobacteria bacterium | reverse complement strand
TATAACGAAAACGCGGCGCCCTTCGTATGGCGTAAGCGCGAGGTTCGGGGTGCACAGCTTCGAAACACTATCGTGAATTTACGCAATTAAACACTAGGAGCGTGGGCGGCAGAAATCGAGGCCGCGTTGGGCCAGCAACAAGGCGCAGGCAAGGCGCAAAGCACAGTCGTGCCGAGTGGCACGGCGAGCATTTGCAACGCCGCATCCGCCATGTTGCTGGCCCAACCCTTCGGGCCGAGGCGAGTCTCAGGGCCATGCAGCGTTGCCAACTCGTTGTGTGGCACAGCCACACGGCCTCGCTGGCGCCTTGCCTGGCCCTGAGACTCGCCTCGGCGCGGGCCTCGATTTCTGCCGTCCACGCTCCTGGGTACCCCGCCGTATGCCAGGCCGCGCCGGGCGCTGGCATAGTCGGTTGCACATAGACCAACCTCCGATGAAACCACCCCACCGATTTGGCAGTCCGCCGCCGCGGCCCAGCGCTGACCTGCGCCAGGCCGTCGCCAGCGTGATCGCGACGCACCGCCAGGGCCGGCTCGACGACGCCGAGCCCTTGTACCGCCTGTTGTTGAAGGCGCTGCCCGACGATGCCAACCTGGTCCACTTCTTCGGCGTGTTGCTGTACCAGCGGCAGCGCGTCGACGAGGCCATGGCCCAGGTCCGGCGCTCGATCGAGCTCGACCCGAAGGTGGCTTCCTGGCACAACAACCTCGGCAACATGCTGCTCGACCAGCAGCAGCCGGTGGCCGCCGCACAGGCCTACGGGCGCTGCCTGGCGCTGGAACCCGACAACGTCGAGGTGCGCAACAACCTCGGCTGCCTGCTGCGCCAGACCGGCCGGCCGCAGGAGGCCGAGGCCGTGCTGCGCGAGGCCATCAACCGCACGCCTGACTTCTGCGACGCGCATGTCAACCTGGCGGTGGTGCTGGCCCAGCAGGGCCGCATCGACGAGGCGATGGCTGCCGGCGCGCGGGCCCTCGAACTCAAGCCCGACCAGGCGCAGTCGCGCCGCGTCCTGGGCGCGCTCTTCGCGCGCTGCGGCCGGCGGGACATCGCCGCGCAGTTGTTCAGCAGTTGGCTCGCGCAAAGCCCTGACGACCCGCAGGCGCAGCACCACCTGGCGGCGGTGACCGGCGAGAACGTGCCCGAGCGCGCAGCGGACGCCTACGTGATCGAGGTCTTCGACCAGTTCGCTGCCAGTTTCGACGCCACGCTGGCCAACCTGGGCTACCGGGCGCCCGCCTTGTGTGCCGAGTTGCTGCAACGCCGGCTGGGCGCGCCCGACGGCCGGCGCGTCGTGCTCGACGCCGGTTGTGGCACCGGCCTGTGCGGCCCGCTGCTGCGGCCCTGGGCGCGTGAGCTGACCGGCGTCGACCTCTCGGCCGGCATGCTCGAGCGTGCACGCCCACGCGGCAGCTACGACCATCTTGAGCAGGGCGAACTCGGCGCCTGGCTGGCCGGCACGGCGGCGCAATTCGACCTCATCGTCTCGGCCGATACGCTGTGTTATCTGGGCGCGCTGCAGCCGGTGTTGGCCGCGGCGCGCCGCGCCGTCCTGCCCGGCGGCTGGCTGGTATTCACGCTCGAGGCGCTAGACGAACCGGCACCAGCAGGCTACCGGCTGCAGCACCATGGCCGCTATGCGCACGACCAAAATGCCGTCGCGCGCTGGTTGGTCGCAGCCGGCTGGCAAGACGCCGAATGGGAGCCGGTCGTCTTGCGCCAGGAGGCCGGCCTGCCGGTGCCGGGCTGGCTGGTCAGCGCCCAGGCGCCACCGGCGACGTTGCCGACACCGCCCTGACGCCACCGCGACCTGACAGCATCCAGGGTGTAGCGATGGCGGTCCACAGCGTCGTCGAGCCGGCGCTCTCGCGGCTCGCTTGTGGACCGCCTGTGGCCGATCTTCGTCCCGTTTACCGCCAGTCGGCGGACCGGACCGCAACCCCCTGGCCGCGGGGGGATATCTCGATTTCCCGAGGAGGATTTCACGAGTCGTGTGCTAGTTTCTGAAGACCCAATAACAACCCGATGAGCCTGCCATGCAAATCCCCTTCAGCCTGAAACCCGCCGCCAAGGCTCTGCTCGTGCTGTCCAGCCTGTCCGGCCTGCTGGTAGCCGCACCGGCCGTGGCCGCGGTCGACATGTTCATGACGATCGATGGCGTCGCCGGCGAGTCGACCGACAAGGCGGCCAAGGGCGGCTCGGATGTGTTGGCCTGGTCTTGGGGCGCGTCCAATTCGGGCTCGGGTACCGGGCCGGGCAAAGTGAACTTCCAGGACTTGAGCTGGACACAATATATCGACGCGTCGATTCCCGATCTGTTCCTGGGCCTGGCCGGCGGCACCCACTTCGACCATGCGACCTTGAAAGTGCGCAGCAAGGGTGCATCGCCCCTGGTCTTTTTGACGATTCGCTTCGACGAAGTGTTGATCACCAGTCTGAGCATGGGGGGGTCGGGCGGTGAGGATCGGCTGACCACCAACGTGACGATGTTGCCGCTGTCAAAGATCACCTTGACCTACACGCCAAAAAAAGCGGACGGCAGCGGCGACACCCCGAAGGTCGCTGAGTGGAATCTCGACAACGGTGTGGCGAGGACTTTCTCGGGTGATCCGAAAGCCCTGTTCGGCCTGTTCCTCGCCGGACAAACGCTGAACCTGACCGATCTGCCGCTCGACCTGCCGTCGCCGATCCCGGAACCACAGACCTGGTTGTTGTTCGGCTTGGGCGCGGCCGGCTTGGCGGCCTGGGCCCGCCGGCGCAAGGCAGTCCCGGCCAGCACGGCCGCTCTGACGGCCTGACGGCCTTGGCACACGCGCGGCGGCCTCGGCCGCCGCGCCTTGGCGCCCCGCGCGGGCGGGTGACCCTCAGACGTCGATATTGCCCGCCCTTAGCGCATTGCTTTCGATGAAATTGCGGCGCGGCTCGACCTCGTCGCCCATCAGCATCGTGAACACGCGGTCGGCTTCGATGGCGTCGTCGATCTGCACCCGCAGCAGGCGGCGCACGGTGGGGTCCATCGTCGTTTCCCACAACTGCATCGGGTTCATCTCGCCCAGGCCCTTGTAGCGCTGGCGGCCGACGCTGTTTTCGGCCTGGCCGATGAGCCAGGCCATCGCGGCGCGAAAGTCGCCGACCTTGTGTTCTTTCTGGCGTTCGCCTTCACCGCGCTTGACCACTGCATCGGTCTCCAGCAAGCCCTTGAAGGTGACGCCGGCGCGGGCCAGGGCTTCGTAGTCGGCGCCATGCACGAAGTCGGCCGTGATGACGCTGCTCTTGACATTGCCGTGGTGGCGGCGGCTGATGCGCAGCAGGTGTTTGTCGCTGCGGCTGTCGTATTCGGCGATGACTTCGGCGTCGTGCAGCGCCCCGGCCAGCGCCACCGCGCTGGCTTCGGCCTGTGCCGCGCTGTCCAGGTTCAGGCCCAGGCCGTCAGCGATCGCGCGCAGCGCTTCGACATCCATCCAGTGGGTCAGGCGGCCGATGACGTTGGTCGCCAGCACATACTGGCGCGCCAGTTC
>JAYUSP010000459.1:0-3519 GCA_043755615.1 Betaproteobacteria bacterium | reverse complement strand
TGGTCTTCGGGATGGCCTCGAAGCGTATCTCGCGCGGCACCTTGTAGCCAGCCAGCAGCGACTTGCAGTGCGCCACCAAATCGGCGGCGCTGACCTGGGCACCGGGCCGGGTCTCGACATAGGCCACCGGGGTCTCGCCCCATTTCGCGTCGGGCCGGGCGACCACGGCGCAGGCCATCACGGCGGGGTGGCGGTACAGCGCGTCTTCGACCTCGATGCTGCTGATGTTCTCGCCGCCGCTGATGATGATGTCCTTGCTGCGGTCCTTGATCTTGACGTAGCGGTCGGGCTCCATCACGGCCAGGTCGCCGGTGTGGAACCAGCCGCCTTCGAAGGCCTTGGCGGTCGAGGCCGGGTTCTTCAGGTAGCCCTTCATCACGATGTTGCCGCGGAACATGATCTCGCCCATGGCCTGGCCGTCGGCCGGCGTTTCGGCCATCGATTCGGGGTCGAGCACGGTCATGCCTTCCTGCAGCATGTAGCGGGTGCCCTGGCGGCCGTTCAGGCGCGTCTGCTCCGACAGGGTTTCGTTGGCCCAGGCGTCGCGCTTCACCGCCACGGCGGCCGGGCCATAGACCTCGGTCAGGCCATAGACGTGGGTGATGTCGAAGCCGATGCGGGCCATGCCTTCGATCATCGCCGCCGGCGGCGCAGCGCCGGCGACCATGCCGCGCACTTTCTGTGTGATGCCCTCGCGCATTGCGGCCGGCGCGGCAATCAGCAGGTTGTGCACGATCGGCGCGGCGCAGTAATGGTCCACGCCATGCTCGCGCATCGCAGCCAGGATGGAGGGCGCATCGACGCGGCGCAGGCACACATGGGTGCCGCCGAGCATCGCCACCGTCCACGGGAAGCACCAGCCGTTGCAGTGGAACATCGGCAGCGTCCACAGGTACTTCGGGAAGTGCGGCATCGTCCAGGTCGCCGCGTTGCACACCGCATTCAGATAGGCCCCGCGGTGATGCGTGACGACACCTTTCGGGTCGCCGGTGGTGCCGCTGGTGTAGCTCACCGCGATCGCGTCCCACTCGTCAGCCGGGCCGTCGAGCGTGGCCAGCGGCGCGTGGGCGGCGAGCAACGTTTCGTACTCGCGAGTGCCAAGCCGGTCACCCGCGCCGCGGTACTCGCTGTCGTCGACATCGATGACGATCGGCTCGCGGCCAAACTCGGCCAGCAGCAGGCGCAGCGCCTCGTGCATCGTCGGGCTGAACTCGCGGTCGGTGATCAGCACCGCGGCTTCACAGTGGTTCATCTGCCAGGCCAACAGCGGCGCATCGAGCCGAGTATTCAGCGTATTCAAAACTGCGCCGAGGGCCGGCACCGCGTAATGCGCCTCGACCATTTCCGGCGTATTGGCGAGCATCACGCTGACCGTGCTGCCGCGGCCGACGCCGAGCGCGCGCAGCGCCGCGGCCAGCCGAGCCGAACGCTCGCGGGTCTGCGCCCAGGTGGTGCGCCGCTTGCCGTGGATCACCGCGGCCAGGTCCGCAAAGACCTCGGCGCTGCGCTCGACAAAACTCACCGGGCTCAAGGGCACATGGTTGGCAGCGGACTTGCCAAGGTCTTGTTCGTAAATGCTCATCGCGCCAGGCTCCACAGCGGTGTTCGACGCATGTTAACGCTCGATGATCACGCGGGGCGGCGGTGCCGGCGCGGCAGGCACACTACGCTGGCTCGACATCATCTCGCTGATCAACGACCTGCGTCAGTTCAATACCTGGAACCCGTTCTCGGAAATGGACCCGCAGAACGTGATCACCTACGACGCTGTCACCGCCGGTGTCGGCGGCGCCTACAACTGGCAAGGCGAGAAGTCGGGTGCCGGGCGGATGCAGATCACCGAATCGGCGCCGTCGCAACGTGTGACGGCCAAGCTCGATTTCAGCAAGCCCCTCAAGGCCCACAACATGGTCGACTTCAATGTGCAGGCCCAAGGCGACAAAGCCTCCACCGTCACCTGGACGATGCATGGCCCGATGCCCTACCTGAACCGCCTGGTGACGATCTTCGTTGACATGGACAAGACGGTCGGCAAAGAATTCAAATCTGGTCTGTCCCACCTCAAGACCCTGGCTGAAAAACCCTGAGGAGCACAGAACATGTTCAAGCTGCAATCGAAGATCACGCCCTTCCTCTGGTACGACCACCAGGCAGGCGATGCAGCGGCGCTGTACGTCAACCTTTTCGGCAACGGCCGCATCGTGCACGAGCAGCGCTGGAGCGAAGGAACACCCTACCCGGCCGGCAGCGTCATGGCCGTCACCTTCGAGCTGCATGGTCAGACGCTGATGGCGTTCAACGGCGGGCCGCACTTCAAGCTCAACGAAGCGGCGTCGTTGTTCGTGCAGTGCGACGATCAGGCCGAGGTGGACAGGCTCTGGAGCGGCCTCATCGCCGACGGCGGCGCGCCCGGCCAATGCGGCTGGCTGAAAGATTGCTTCGGCCTGAGTTGGCAGATCGTGCCCAAGGCCTTCATGGAGATGATGAGTGACGCCGACAGCACGCGAGTCAGTCGCGTCACGCAGGCCATGATGACGATGAGCAAGTTCGACATCGCCACACTGCAACGCGCCTACGACGGCCGCTGAGCGCATGGCCGACCTGCCCGCCGTTGCAGCCAGCATTGACGACTACATCGCTGTGCAGACAGGTGCGGTGCAACCGATCCTGCAGCACATCAGAGCGATCGTGCATGAAGAGGCGCCCGATGCGCACGAGGCCATCAGCTACCGCATGCCGGCATTCATGCAAGGCGGCGTGCTGCTCCACTTTGCCGCATTCAAGAAACACATCGGTGTCTATCCGCCCGTGCGTGGCGACGCGGCACTGCTCGAAGCGCTGGCGCCGTACCGCGGCCCGAAGGGCAATCTGGCGTTTTCGCTGGCCCAGGCGATGCCTTACGAGCTCATCCGTCGCGTTGCCCAGCAGCGGGTGCAGGAAACCGCGGCATACGCGGCCGGCCGCAGAGGCAAGTAGCGCCGTGCACGACGCTGCACTCGCGACGCACGATGCAATCGGCACCGTCTGGCGGCTCGAAGCTGCCAAGGTCCTCGGCGCCGTCGCGCGGATCTCGCACGACGTGGCCGTTGCCGAGGAACTGGCGGCCGATGCACTCGGCGCCGCGCTCGAGCATTGGCAGCGAGACGGCGTGCGGGCCAACCCCGGCGCCTGGCTTACGACCACCGCCAAGCGCCGCGCGCTCGACTGGCGTCGCCCCCAGTCGATGGCTGCCGCCGGTGCTGCTGACGGCGCAGGATCGTCGCCGCTGGGACCGGCTGCTGATCTGTCGCGGCGTGGCCGTGCTTGCGCAGGCCGAAACCTTGTGCAGCGCTGCGCAGCAGCCTCTCCGCCCCTACGCGCTGCAAGCCGCAATCGCCGCTTGCCACGCCCGTGCACCCAGGCCTTGATGGCACAAGCGCAGCTTGCGCAATACCATCTGCTGTCCGGCGTGCTGGCCGACCTGCTGGCACGCCTGGGCCGCCACGACGAGGCGCGTGTGCACTGGCTGCGCACGGCCGA
>JAYUSP010000458.1:0-3520 GCA_043755615.1 Betaproteobacteria bacterium | reverse complement strand
GTTACCGGCGGTGCAAATCCGACACTAAATGGCGACGAGGGGTTGAGTGTGCGGTAAATGAAGAGGGGCCTGTGAAGGCCCCTCATGTTTTGGTCTGGTGTCAGCTGGAAATCAGAACGGTGGATCGGTGGTGTTGGAAGGCGAGATTTCGGCAGGCCGATGCGCAGCACGCTGTTCGCGCAAGAGATCGTGAAGCGGGATCTGATAATGGGCGCAGAGCCGTTGATGGAGAGCGTCGAGCAACTCGACGACGGCCAGCGCCTGCTGCGGGGTCCAGTCGTCGGGAAGGATAAAGGCGATGCCGCGCTGGCGGCCCGAAGGCAAGAGCCCGGGCCTCATGACTTGGCCTTGCGTCGTAGCCGAGCCCGTTGCTCGGAGCGTTCGCGGGCCTCCTTCAAGCGGTACGAATCGCCCTCAATCGAGATGACCTCGGCGTTATGCACCAGGCGATCGACCAAGGAGACGACACAAGCGGCATTCGGAAACACCTCGGACCATTCGGCGAACGGACGATTCGTAGTCACCAGGGTGCTCTTCGATTCATAGCGGCGGCTGATCAGCTCGAACAGCAAGTCGGCGTGGCGATTGGAGTACGAGAGATAGCCGACCTCATCGATAGCGAGCAGGTCGGGGGCGGCGTAGTGGCGCAGACGGCGGCGCAAAGCCGAATCGCTATCCAGAGCGGCCAGATCGCCGAGCAACTGGCCGGCGGTGGTAAACAAGACCGTACGGCCATGGATCAAGGCCTGATGGGCGAGATTCTTCGCCAGGGTCGATTTGCCGACCCCGTTGGGGCCGATCAGCACGACGTTGGCCGACTCCTTGAGGAAGTCGAGCGACATCAGCGCCTCGACGGCGGCGCGGTCGAGGCGTTTGGGCCAGCGCCAGTCGAAATCGCAGATCGGCTTGAAGCGGCCGATATGCGCGCTCTGCAGGCGCCGCTCCAGGCTGCGCCGGCAGCGCTCATCCTCCTCCCACTGCAACAGCGGCGCCACCCAGGCCGCGGTGGCGGCGTCGGGCCAATGCGCCAGCAGGCCATACAGGCGCAGCGCCTGGGCCCGCTGACGCAAGGCCTCAAGATTGCTCATCGCGCTCTCCCGCGAGGGTGTCGTAGGTATCGAGCCGGTGCGGTTGCACCGAGGTGTCTTTCCGCATGACGTGGGCTGGCAGGCAGACGGCGATCGGCGGCGTGTGGTGGCGCGCCTCGCGGCGGCGCTCCAGCGCCAGGCCCACCGCGTTCGGGTGCGGCACCCCGGCGGCCAGGGCGTCGAGGATGGCGCCCTGCAACTCAGCGGCGCCATAGCGATCGAGCAGTCGCAGCAAGGCCGCGGTGATGGTGCCCAGATTGGCGCCGCGCTCGGCGGCGCCGACCAGCAGAGCCTGGCTGGCCGGCGCCGCCTTTGCGAGGTGATCGGTGCCGCGATGCCCGCGGGCCTGGCGTTTGTGCAGCACCAGCGTCTCGATATGGGCCGCATCCTCGACCTGGGCGTGGCGGTCGTAGCTGCGCGGATGATCGGCGATGACCGCGCCGGCGTCGAGGACACGCACGCGCAGCGGGTCGGCCCGGACGGTGAGGGTGCGCCGCACACAGGTGTGCGGGATCGAATAGTCGTTGAGGTCGAAGCGCACGTAGGGTGTCTTGCCCGCCTGCACCGCCATGTTCTCGTCGGTCGGATAGGGATTCTCCGGTAGCGCCAGCAGGCGGGGCTGCTCCGCGGCAAAGGCGTCGCGCACGCTGATCGCGAGGTCTTCCGGACACGGCCGGTCGGCCGCCTGGCCGACGCACCAGGCTTCGGCCTGGGCGTTGAGATCATCGAGATCGGCAAAGGTGCGGGCGGCGAAGAAGGCGCCGCGGATATACCGAATCGCTCGTTCGACCCGCCCTTTCTCATTACCGCGCGCCACCGCCACTGGCCGCGGCTCGTAGCGGTAGTGGCCGGCAAACGCGAGCAGGGTCGGGTGAAAGCGGATAGCGTCGCCGTGGCGCTCGAGCACCGCGCTCTTCAGGTTGTCATAGAGCAGAACCCGCGGCAAACCAGCCCATGCCTCGAATGCGCCGACATGGCCGCGCAGGAAGTTCTCCATCCGCGCGTCGAGGAAGAAACGCAGAAAGATGCGCCGCGACCAGGACAGGACCATGACGAAGGCCATCAGTGGGCGGCGCGCGCGGCCGATATCGAGGTGGCCGAAGTGGGCCCAGTCGACTTGTCCTTGCTCGGCGGGCAGCGTGCGCAGGCGCAAGTAGGCTTCACGGTTCGGACGCGGTCGGTGCAGGCCGACCAGATGGCGGAAGTGATCGGGGCCGCCGCGGTAGCCACGCTCGCGCACCATCAGGTACAGGCGGCTGGCGGTGAGGGTGGGAAATTTCTCCAGGGTCTGGCCGATGAAGGGCAGGTAGGGGTCGACCTGCGAAGAGCGTTGCAGCGCCCCGGCCGTGGGCAGCCCGGCTTGCGCCAAGACCCGGCGCACCGTGCCGCGGTGCACGCGCAGTTGGTCAGCGATGGTGCCGACGCGCCACTTCTCGACATGGTGGTAGCGCAGGATCTGTGCTTCAAGTTCAGGGGCTATGGTCATGCTCGGGTCCTCTTCGATCGGTTCGGCAGACGTTGCGACGCACTCGAGAGCGCAAGGGGCCGATGCGGACAAACGCCGAACACGGACAGCCGCAGAAGTGGCAGATCCGTACCGACAGCACCATCGGGATCGCCTTCGCCGCGCCTTGCGCCTGACTCATCGCGCTGATCGTCAGTAGATCATCCGGCGCCGGCGCGGGGGAAGCCTGATGCGTCACTTTATTTTGCCGGGCCCGGTAACGGCGGCTGCGTTCGGCGTGTTTAAAGCGGCCACGGCGGCTGCTTTGGTAACGCCGACCCGCCGCGCGGATCGAGTCGCGCCGCGCCCGCGCCGCGCACTCGCCGGCGCAGTAGACCTGGCCGCAGTCGCAGGGGCTGCAAATCACCACCTGCACTCGGCAGCCTACGCAGAGAAAGAATCGCCCGATGAATTCCATTGGCGCCCAACGTCACGCCAACGAGGTCTCGACAGGGGACTCAACTTCGTGAAATACTCTCCCCCGCACCCGTGCACAGCACGGTGTGGGGCACGACATCGGTCAGGCTTGGCGGTTTGAGCCGGTGTCGTGCCTGTTCTCTTCGGCACGCCCTTTCTACCGCATCTCGATCCCGGCTGCCGGCTTCACGCTCAACACCTCACACCGGCAGACCCGGCCGTCGCGGCACGCGCGCGGCTGTGGACCGGTGCACGAAGGCACGACCGGGGGGACAACCCTTGCGCGTGCCCGCTACGCCGACGCCGCTGGCGCGGGGGTGGGTATCCCGACTCGTTTCGGGGCCGCGCTGTTGGCTGCCGTCGCTACGCAAGGCTGCGTTCCGCTTCGCTCCACTGGCCTTGCTGCGCGCCGGCAGCCAACAGCGCAACGGCAACGGCAACGGCAACGGCAACGGCAACGGCAACGGCAACGGCAACGGCAACGGCAACGGCAACGGCAACGGCAACGGCA
>JAYUSP010000457.1:0-3528 GCA_043755615.1 Betaproteobacteria bacterium | reverse complement strand
GCAGCATCAGCCAGTCGGCACGCTCGACGAGGGTTGAAAACCGGGTGCCGATCTCGCACTGGCCGGGGCCAGCCACTTCATGGTGGTGAACTTCGACCGGGATGCCGACCTGCTCAAGCAGCAGGCACATCTCGGAGCGCATGTCCTGAAAGCTGTCGACCGGGGGCACCGGGAAATAACCGCCCTTCACCGTCGGGCGGTGGCCCATGTTGCCGCCTTCGAAGCTGGCGCCGCTGGACCACGGCGCTTCTTCGGAGCCGATCTTGAACGAGGCGCCGGCCATGTCGTTGTGCCATTGCACCTGGTCGAAGATAAAGAACTCCGGCTCTGGGCCGAAGAAGGCCTTGTCGCCAACGCCCGAACTCTTGAGGTAGGCCTCGGCGCGCTTGGCCAGCGAACGCGGGTCGCGCTCGTAAGGCTTGCCGTCGCCCGGCTCAAGCACGTCGCAGCTCATGATGATCGTCGGCTCTTCGAAGAACGGGTCGATATTGGCGGTATTCGGGTCCGGCATGAGCAGCATGTCAGAGGCTTCGATGCCCTTCCAGCCGGCGATCGACGAGCCGTCGAAAGCATGGCCGCTGATAAATTTGTCCTCGTCGAAATGCGAGACCGGCACGGTCACATGCTGTTCCTTGCCGCGGGTATCGGTGAAGCGGAAGTCGACAAACTTGACTTCGTTGTCCTTCACCATCTTCATCACGTCGGCGACGCTCTTGGCCATCAACTGCTCCTAGCTTTGCTCTTGGGGTGGGAATTTCGGGTGGAAATTTGAGTTCTGGCAGCAGGAGACCTCCCGTCGCCGGGGCCCCCAAAAATGCGCACGGGAATGTAGCAGAAAGCATGCCCGAGGCTGCTTAGCCGGCAGGTCGCCACAGGCAGCGGCGTCGATGCGCGAAGTTGGTGCCGCCGGGTAGGCTTCGCGCACTGGGACGGTGCGTGGCGTCAGGGCCGCACCATCTCCGGGCCAAACTTGCAGCCCAGCGCATCGAGGCCGTTTTTCATCGCCGCATACGCAGCCGCGACATCACCGGCGCCCTTGACGCCAAGTTCGATATGCCGGCCCCACTGGGGGTCGTCGACGCTGGGCAGGCTGAAGACCTTGACCGCGTCGAAGCGCTTTTCGATATCGATCATCAGCGGCGTGAGCAGCGCTTCCATGCTGCCAAAAACGATGATCGATCGCTCGGGCGACCGCTGGCCGCCATGCAGATGGCCGTAGCGCGTATCGAGCACCCATTCGATCATCGGCCAGGCCATCACCGGGAAGCCGGGCACAAAGTGCACGTCGCCGACAAAGAAGCCGGGGATCTTGTTGAACGGGTTCGGGATCAGCGTCGCGCCCTCGGGGAACACGCCCATGTTCAGCCGGTGCATGTTGTCGGGGTGGTCGGGCACATAACTTGTGCCCTGCTCGCGCGCGATGTCCTGCATGCGCTGCTCGATCAGCAACTTCGCCTCGGGGTGCAGCAGCAGCGGGCACGCCAGTGCCGCCGCGGCACATTGCCGCGTGTGGTCGTCGGGCGTCGCGCCGATGCCGCCGCAGGAGATGACGAGGTCGCCACTGCCAAAAGCATCCTGGAGTGCGCGGGTGATCTGCTCGCGGTCGTCACCGACATACCGCGCCCAGGCCAGTGCCAGTCCGCGCGCGCCGAGCAGTCCGATCATCTTGGCCAGATGTTTGTCGGCTCGTTTGCCGGACAGGATTTCGTCGCCAACGATGATGAGGCCGATATTCATGGCTTGGGGCTTTCAGAGTTGTCGGCCGGCAGTGGCGGGGATGCGTGCGTCGTGGGCGTCGTGGGCGTCGTGGGCGTATCGGCCGTGGCGTCGGCCCAGGCTTCGGCAGAGACTCTGGACGTGACGTCGCTGGCCACATTTTCCAGGCCGCGCAAATGCGCCAGCCGGGCCAGCGCAAAGTGCGCAAACCAAAGTGCCGCAAAAGCAAATACCAGCGTGTACAGCCACACCGAAACCACCACCAGCAGCGGCGCAAAAATCAGCGTGATCGCACCGGCCGCCCAGACCAGCGACGGCGCGGCGCCGAGCAGGCCGACGGCCACGCCCATCAACAACATCGGCCAACGTTCGCCGTGCAGCAGCAGGCGCCGCTCGCCCACCGTGGCATGCGCCGAGAGCACGTCAAAACCAAAGACGCGCGACGCGAGCCAACCCCAGACCAGCGGCGGCACCACCAGCGCCAGCGGCGGCACCAACCACAGTGGCACGCTGAGCAAGAGCACGATCAGGGCGACCAGCGTGCAGCCCAGCGACCAGGCCACGCCCTGCCACCAGGCGGCAGCGCCGCCGCGACGCTCAAGGCTGGGGAAGCGCCGCTTCGCGACCAGGCTGACCAGCGCCGGCGTCATCAGCCAGGCGACCAGCAACAGCGACGCGATGACGATCAGCGGCAACGCGAGCGCGACCACGATCAAGGGTGCGATGACCGCGCGCAGGCCGCCAGCGCCGACCGATTCGAGCCATTGCAGCACCGTCGCCATCAACGCCCATTGTTCGAGTGTCGAGCGCACTGTGGCGACCGCGGTTTCCCAATACGCCCAACCCAGGCCGAGCACGACACCGACAGCAACCACCAGCGGCAGCAGCGACCACAGGATCACGCGCGGGTGCAGGCAATACGCTGCCGCACGCCAGAAGGCGTCAAAGGCCGGGTTCACGCGCGACGGTTCTTGATGGGCGCAACGAACGATGCGCGGTGGTGGGTCAACAAATCAACGCATATTGCCGGTATGCCCGAGCGAATAACGCCCCGGCTGCGGCCACACCGTCAGGCCATGCGGCTCGGCGCCGACCTTGATCTGCGTGACCTCGCCGCTGCCGGTGTCGAAGCGGTAGACGACATCGTCGTAACGCGCCGCGAGCCAGAGCCATTTGCCGTCGGCACTGACATTGCCCATGTCCGGGCTGCCACCGCCGGGCACACCCCAGCGGGCGACGATCTTTTCGCTGGCGAAGTCGATCACCGCGACGCCGCCGTTGCCCCGCCGCGAACCATGCACCTTGTGCGAGCCGCGGTTGGCGACATACAAGCGCTTGCCGTCGCGGCTGGGATAGAGACCATGCGCGCCGAGCCCGGTCTGGATGAAACCGACTTGGCGGAACGACGCACCGTCAACGACGTGGACACCGTCGGCGTGCATGTCGGCGATATAAAAACGCTTGCCGTCGGGTGAGCTGCGAATGTCCTGCGGCATGCCCTTCTGCACGGTGCAGATTTCCGTTTCGCCGGGTTCCCAAACCTGCCCTGGCTGGAGGCGCGCGGCGCCCGGTTTTTCCTTGAAGCGGGTCGCCGGCATCTGCAGCTTGAGGTAGCCGATCACCTTGCGCTCGGCGATATCGATCTTGGTCAGCGTGCCGGCAAACTCGCAGGTGAAGATGGCGTAGCGGCCGTCGATCGAGAAGTCGGCGTGGTTGATGCCCGGGCAGCCGGGCGTGTCGATCGAATACTGCAAGGCCATCGTCTTCGGGTCACGAAAATCCAGCCGCTTGCGCGCTTCGGCGACCACGATC
>JAYUSP010000456.1:0-3537 GCA_043755615.1 Betaproteobacteria bacterium | reverse complement strand
TGCGCAGCGTGAGCAAATTGCGCGGCGAAGTCGAACTCTGCCTGCCCGGCAGCTTGCCCAATGACGGCAAGGTGATCGAAGACGCGCGGCGCTACGAGTAGCGCCGCCTCGCTAGCGCGCTGCGGCGACCGCGCCGGCAGCGTCGGCGGGGCGCCCAAAAGCCGTCGTCTGCGCCGACCGCCGCGCCGCGTCGGCAAGCGCCGGCGCCAGGCTATCGGCAGCGACCAGCGCCGGCGGCACCGCCACCAGCCGCTGCGGCACCGGCAGGCGCCGCGCCGGCTGCGCGCTGGTCGGCAGGCCGGCCGCAGCCCAGGCCGGGGCCCCGCCAGCCAGCCAATGCACACGCCCGCGGCTGAGCTCGCCGATGCGCTGCGCCAACTGCGCCGTGAAGCCGTCGTCGCTGTCGGCGTAGAGCAGCACTTCGGCCGCCAGGTTGATGCCGGCGGCCGAGACCGCGGCGGCCAGCGCCTGGACATCACCCGCATCGAGCCAGCGCCGCAACGCAGCGGCATCAACACGCACCGCGCCGGGCAACAGATCGTGCCCTTCGGCGCGCAGGTCCCAGGCCAGCGCGCCGCGGGCCAGGGCCTGTTGCGCCGCGGCGGTGTCCAGCGGCTCGGCACGCACGCCGAATGCCGCGCCGATCAGTGCGGCGGCTGACAAGATCGATCGAAATAGGCGGGTCATCGGGAGACTCTAAGCAGCCCGCAGGGTGGCGTCCAATACTGATCGGATGTTTGGTTATCGCTGCGGGCGATAAGCAGCACGAACGACCGTTGCCTGCCGGCACCGCGGTCGCCGCTACGTAATTTCCACCCTCACCCTGTCATCCCGGTTGGCTAGGATGCGTTGACAGCAAACCCCTTCCAACCCGGAACCGCGATGAACCATAAAACCCTGTTGGCGTTGGCCTCCCTGACCGCGCTCGGTGCCGCCACTTCGGCCAGCGCCGCATTTCCCGACAAGCCGGTCACGCTGGTCGTGCCCTTTGCCGCCGGCGGCCCCACCGACAAGGTTGCGCGCGACTTTGCCGAGGCGCTGCGCAAACCGCTGAACAACGCCACCGTGGTCGTCGACAACGTCGGCGGCGCCGGCGGCACGCTGGGTGCGGCCAAGGTCGCGCGCGCCGCACCGGATGGCTACACGCTGCTGCTGTTTCACATCGGCATGTCGACGACGCCGGCGATGTACCGCAAGCCCGGCTTCGATGCGCTGAACGACTTCGAGTACCTGGGCTTGGTCAACGACGTGCCGATGACCCTGATCGGCCGCCCCGGCCTGCCGGCGAACAACTACGCCGAACTGGTGAAGTGGCTCAACGACAACAAGGGCAAGGTCAACCTGGCCAACGCCGGCCTCGGATCGGCATCGCACCTGTGCGGGCTGCTGTTCCAGAGCAGCATCAAGCTCGACATGACGACGGTGCCGTACAAGGGCACCGCGCCGGCGATGAACGACATCCTGGGCAACCAGGTCGACATCATGTGCGACCAGACCACCAACACCACCGGGCAGATCGAAGGTGGCAAGGTCAAGGCCTACGCGGTGACCTCGCCCAAGCGCCTGACACCGCCGGCACTGGCCAAACTGCCGACGCTGGACGAGTCGGGCCTGAAGGGTTTCAACGTCAGCATCTGGCACGGGCTGTATGCGCCCAAGGGCACGCCGAAGGCCGTGCTCGACCAACTCAACGCGGCGCTGAAAGTGGCGCTCAAGGACCCCGAGTTCATCAAGCGCCAGGAAGCACTCGGCGCGGTGGTCGTCAGCGACGCGCGTGTCAACCCGGCCGAGCACAAGAAGTTCGTTGCCAGCGAGATCGACAAGTGGGGCGCGGTGATCAAGGCGGCGGGGCAGTACGCCGATTGATGGCGCAACGGCAAGGCCCGGACACGCCCTGGTGACTGATTGATGCGCTGATGCGCTGATGAGCCCGCCGCTGCTCGTCGACAGCATCACCGAGGCGGTCGGCAGCGGCGCTGGCCGCATCGTCGTCAGCGGTTCGCACGGCGGCCTGAGTTCGGGCCGCTACGCCCTGGCCGCATGCCCGGCGCTGGTGGTCTTCAACGACGCCGGCGTCGGCAAGGGCGCTGCCGGCATCGCCGCACTGTCGATGCTGCAAGACGCCGGCATCGCGGCTTGCGCGGTGGCCCATTCGAGTGCGTGCATCGGGCAGGCGCAGTCGACGCTCGACGATGGTGTGATCTCGCATTGCAATCCACTTGCGACAGCGCTGGGCTTGAGCATGGGCCAGCGCTTGTGCGACACATTGCGCCGTCTCACATCCCCTTGAACAACAGGCGGTGCGCGCGGCTGACCTGCAGCCGCTCGTTGCGGCCCTTGAGCACCAGTTCCATGCCGCCGAAGCTGTCGCGCACCACGGCGTCGACATGTTCGACGTTGACCAACGTACTGCGGTGGATCTGCCAGAAGACCTGCGGATCGACAAGCTGCATTAGCTCGCTCAGCGAGCGCCGCACCAAGGCTTCGTCGCGGACCCGGACGATGCGCGTGTACTTGCTGTCGGACTGCAGGTAGAGAACTTCGCGCAGCGGGATCAGCTTGGTCTGGCTGCCCACCGTGGCCTGCAACCAGCGTGCACCGGCTGCCGGTGGCGCCGCGGGCAGCAGGTCGAGCGCCGGACGCACATCTACCGGGCCGGCGCCGTTGCCGGCGCCGCCTTTGGCACCGTGGGCGCCGTTGCCGTCGTTGTCGCGCAGGCGCGTGCGCAGGCGCTCGATCGTCGTTGCCAGGCGCAGCGCCTGCAAGGGCTTGAGCACATAGTCGACGGCACCGCGCTCGAAGGCTTCGACCGCATGGACGTCATGCGCGGTGACAAATACGATGTGCAGACGCCCGGAAAACTGGCGCGCGATATCGATGCCGGTGCAACCGGGCACCTGGATGTCGAGAAAGGCGATGTCGGGGCGGTCGTCCAACAAGCGTGCCATGGCTTCGTCGCCGTCGCCGGTTTCGAAGACGATTTGCAGCTCCGGCCAAAGCCGTGCGAGCGCGGTTTTCAGGCCCTCGCGCAGCAGCGGTTCGTCTTCGAGCAGCAAGGCGGTGGGCATGTTTCAGCCCGCCAGCGGTATCTTCATGCGCGCCACGATGCCACAGGGTTGGTTCGGCATGAGGTCGAGTTCGGCGAGTTCGCCGTGCAACAACACCAGCCGCTCGCGCGCATTGCTCAAGCCGACGCCGGTGCCACCACCAAAGGTGTTGATGCCGAGGCCGGTATCGGCGACGTCGACCACCATCAGGCCGGCTTCGCGATGCACGCTGACGTCGATGCGGCCGCCGGCGGCGCTGCGCTCAAGGCCATGTTTGATCGCGTTTTCGATCAGGGTGCCGATGACGGTCGGCGGCAATGCAACACCGAGCAAATCGTCGGGGGCACTGACTGAAAATTCCAGCCGCGGGCCCATGCGGAATTTCATGACCGCAAGATAGGCGCGGGCCAGCGCGAGTTCGCTGCCCAACGTGGCCACCCCAGCGCGCATCGCCGGCACCGCGGCGCGCAGGTAGTCGATCAGGTGCGCC
>JAYUSP010000455.1:0-10960 GCA_043755615.1 Betaproteobacteria bacterium | reverse complement strand
TGTGCGACCGTCTGGCCACGACCTATGACGGCGTGCCCGAAGAAGTGGCGCTGGCCGAGATCGAACAGGCCACCGCGCAAGCCCGTCGCGCAACCGCCGCCGCCTGGCGTGCCGATGGCCGTTTGCCGGCCTTGCCGGCCCTGCCCGCAGCGGCCAGCAAGAAGGCCAAGCCAGCGAAAGCGCCTGTCAGGGCAAAACCCAGCACTCGGCGCTGAGCCTCATGCGGCTGGTGCTGGACACGAACGTGCTGGTCTCGGCCTTGTTGTTCCGAGGCGGCCCGCCTGGGCGACTGCTGGCGACTTGGCGGCTGGGCGCTTTTGAACTGGTGAGCTCGGAGTACGTGCTCGAAGAACTGAGCGGCGCCTGGATGCGCCTGGCGGCAAGGCACCAGCAGGCGCCCACTGACCTGAATGATTTCCTCGACATGGTGCGCTTGCGCTGCGACATGGCGCCAGTTGACGCGGCGGCGCTGGCCCTGGCCACCGCCTCGGGGTTGCGTGATCCGGATGACCTGCCGATTCTGGCCATGCTGATCAGCTCGGGGGCTGACTTCCTCGTCACTGGCGACAAGGACCTGCTCGCCCTGGCGGCCGCCTACCCGATCCTCTCGCCAGCCGCGTTCGAAGCCCGGTTCTCGCCATGACCCTGCACCGCGAAATCCACTTCGAGGCCGAAATCTGCGAGCATTTGGCCGCCCTCGGCTGGCTGCATGAAGCCGACGCCGCCGCCCGCTTTGAGCGGCCCCTGGCGCTGTTCCCCGAAGACCTGGAAGCCTGGGTCAAGACCAGCCAGCCCAAGGCGTGGGCGGCGCTGCAAGCCAGCCACGGCGCCCAGACCATCAACGTGCTATGCGAACGCCTGCGCAAGGCCTTGGAGGCCCAGGGCACCCTGGACGTGCTACGCCACGGCTTCGATGTCATCGGCCTGAAGCACCCGATCGCCCTCTGCCAGTTCAAGCCGGCGCTGGCGATGAACGCCGACCTGCAAACCCGCTACGCCGCCAACCGCCTGCGCGTGGTGCGGCAGGTGCACTACTCCGTCCACCACGAGAACTCGCTCGACCTCGTGTTGTTCGTCAACGGTTTGCCGGTCGCCACGGTGGAGGTGAAGAGCCACTACACGCAGAGCCTGATTGACGCGATCTACCAGTACAAGACCGACCGCCTGCCGAGGTTCGCGCCCAAGAACGCGCCCGAGCCGCTGCTGAGCTTCCCCGGCGGGGCGCTGGTGCACTTCGCCGTGAGCAACCGCGAAGCCGCGATGACCACCCGCCTGGACGGCCTGGACACCGTGTTCCTGCCCTTCAACCAGGGGCGCGATGGCGGCGCCGGCAATCCCGCCAAGGAAGGCTTCGCCACCGACTACCTGTGGCAAGAAGTCTGGCAGCCCGACAGTTGGCTGGAGATTTTGGGCCGCTACATGGTGCCGGTGAAGAACGCCAGGAAGCAACTCAAAGGCTGGATCTTCCCGCGCTACCACCAGCTCACCGCCACCCGCCAACTGGTGGCGGCCGTGCGGCGTGACGGGCCGGGCGACAAGTACCTGATCCAGCACTCGGCCGGCAGCGGCAAGACCAACTCGATCGCCTGGACGGCGCACTTCCTGGCCGACCTGCATGACGAGCAGAACCAGAAGGTCTTCGACACCGTGATCGTGATTTCGGATCGCACCGTGCTCGACAGCCAGTTGCGTGAAGCCATCATGTCCTTCGAGCGCACGCAGGGCGTGGTGGCGGTGGTGACGGGCGAAGGGGCGAGCAAGAGCAAGGAGCTGGCCGAAGCCCTGGCCGGCGGCAAGAAGATCGTCGTCTGCACGATCCAGACCTTCCCATTCGCGCTGGAAGAGGTGCGCAGATTAGCCGCCAGCAAGGGCAAGCGATTCGCCGTGATCGCCGACGAGGCGCATTCGTCGCAGACCAACGAGACGGCGGCCAAGCTCAAGCTGGTGCTGAGTGCCGCCGAGATTGCCGAGCTTGAAGATGGCGGCGAGATCAGCGCCGAAGACATCCTGGCTGCGCAGATGAGCGCCAAGGCCGGTGGCGACAAGCAGGCCGGCATCACCTACGTCGCGTTCACGGCGACGCCGAAGGACAAGACGCTGCAACTCTTCGGCACGCGGCCCGACCCGACGCGGCCGCCGGCCGCCGACAACATCCCGGCGGCTTTCCACGTCTATTCGATGCGGCAGGCCATCGAGGAGGGATTCATTCTCGACGTGCTGCAGAACTACCTGCCCTACAAGGTCGCGTTCACGCTGGCCCAGACCGGCAAGGGCGGCAAGGGCGGCGTCAAGGAGATCGACTCCAGGGAGGTGGACCGCTCCGAAGCCATGAAGGGGATCATGGGCTGGGTGCGGCTGCACGAGTACAACATCGCGCAGCGCGTGCTGATCGTCGTCGAGCACTTCCGCAAGCATGTGGCGCCGCTATTGAATGGCCAAGCCAAAGCGATGGTGGTGACGGGCAGCCGCAAGGAGGCGGTGCGCTGGCAGAAGGCGATCACCAGGTACATCGCAGCCCACGGCTACATGATCGACACGCTGGTGGCGTTTTCGGGCGAAGTGATTGACCCGGAAACCGGCCCCGAAGCGTTCACCGAAAATAGCAAGGAACTCAACCCCCGGCTGAAGGGGCAGGACATCCGCACCGCGTTCAAGGGGCCGGAGTACAGCATCCTGCTGGTGGCCAACAAGTTCCAGACCGGGTTCGACGAACCGCTGCTGACTGCGATGTACGTCGACAAGCGCTTAAGCGGCATCCAGGCGGTGCAGACGCTGTCACGCCTGAACCGCTGCCACCCCGGCAAGGACCAGACCTTCGTGGTCGACTTCGTCAACGACCCGGCGGAGATTCTGGCGTCGTTCAAGCCGTACCACGAGACGGCCGAACTGGCCGGCGTGACCGATCCGTACATCGTCAACCAACTGCGCGCCAAGCTCGACGCCCAGGCCCTGTACGACACCTTCGAGGTAGATCGTGTGGTGCTGGTGGCGCTGAAGGGCGCGCACGCCAGGCAATCGGAGCTGGACGCGGCGCTGACCCCGGTAGCGGAACGGCTGCTGGATGCCTTCCACAAGGCCAAGAAGGCGCGTGAGGCGGCCGGCGATGACGCCAGGGCCGCCAAGGATGCGAAGGACCAGATGGACGCTCTGGTGCTGTTCAAGAGCGACATCGGCGCCTACGTGCGGCTGTACGGATTCCTGTCGCAGATCTTCGACTACTGCAACACCGACATCGAGAAGCGGGCGATCTTCTTCAAGCTGCTGCACCCGCTGTTGACGTTCGGGCGGGAACGCGAAGGCGTTGACCTGTCGGCGCTGCGGTTGACGGCGTACACGATCAAGGACATGGGCAACCCGAAACTCATTCTCGGCGTCGGCGAGCCGGTGCCGATCTACGCAACCAGCGAAACCGGCAGCGGGCAGGTGCAGGACAAGCAGAAGGTGTTGTTGCAGGAGCTGATCGCACGGGTCAACGATCTGTTCGAGGGCGACTTGTCATCCGGCGACAAGCTGGTCTACGTCAACAACGCGATCAAGGGCAAGCTGCTGGAATCCGAGGTCTTGATCGAGCAGGCGCAGAGCAACAGCAAGGCGCAGTTCGCCAACTCGCCCGACCTCACCAATGAGCATTTGAACGCGATCATGGACGCGCTGGCCGCGCACGGCACGATGAGCAAGCAGGCGCTCGAATCGCCGAAACTGCGGCGCGAGATGCTGGACGTGCTGCTGGGGCCGGGGCAGCTGTATGAGGCGTTGAGGGAGCGTCGGGCCGCGATGTGAAAGGGACAGTTGGGACCACGCGAGGAACGCCGGAATGACGCCCTCAGCGTCCCCCATAACCCTAAACCGCAGTCTGTGAACAGTCTGCAATGGGCTCAGAAACAACAAAGCCCAACCTGGTTAGCTGGGCTAAGTTGTTGTTTTGATTTGGTGGCCAAGGGCGGAATCGAACCACCGACACGCGGATTTTCAATCCGCTGCTCTACCGACTGAGCTACTTGGCCGTGAGCCGGCGATTATACCGGCGCGCTTTTGCACCACGTCTGCCGGCGAGCCCTGGCCTCAAACCCCGCCGCGCTTGTTGCGCGTCAGGTCGACACCGAGCTGTTTGAGCTTGCGGTAGAGGTGGGTGCGTTCGAGTCCGGTTTTTTCAGCCACGCGGGTCATCGAGCCACCTTCGCGGGCGAGGTGGAATTCGAAATAACTTTTCTCGAACGCATCACGCGCTTCGCGCAGCGGGCGGTCGAGGTCGAAGCTCTGGGTTGGTTGCGGGCCGACGGGCTCGGGCGGGGCGGCCGCCACCGCCGTCGCGCCCCCCGACAGCGCGTGCGCACCACCCAGCAGCAAGCCGCCGGGGCGCAGATCGGCCAGCGCGGGGGCGTGGCGCGGCGCGAGCCGCACCAACGCCTGGTCGACGGCGCGCAGCAGTTTTTGCAGCGTGATCGGCTTTTCGAGAAAAGCCGTGGCGCCGAATTTGGTCGCTTCGACGGCGGTGTCGATCGTGCCGTGGCCGCTCATCATGATGACCGGCATCGTGAGCATCGCCGTGCCCGACCATTCCTTGAGCAGCGTGATGCCGTCGACATCGGGCATCCAGATATCGAGCAGCACCAGGTCGGGCTTGAAACGTTCGCGGGCGGCGCGTGCCTGGGCGGCGTTTTCCGCGAGCTCGACGGTATGCCCCTCGTCGGTGAGGATTTCGCTCAGCAGGGCGCGAATGCCGAGCTCGTCGTCAACTACAAGGATGGTGGCCATAGGGGCGTTGGGGGCAATTCGGGCCGGCTGCGAACGCGTTGATCGGGCTTAGTAGTCGCTTTCACAAATACGGCCACATGAAATCGTGTCTTTCTCCACCATGCGTCGTTGCCCGCCCTCGCCGCACGAAAAGTGCGGCTGTGGGCGTGCGCCTAGCCTGGCGAAGAAATCCAACGATTTCATTTTGTGATCGTATTTGTGAAAGCGACTACCTAGGCAGCCCGCATCGCAGCGCCCGATTCGGGCAGGTGCAGAGTCGAAAATGATAACGATACCCGGGCCCCGATGATGGGGCTGCCGGGCGCCGGGCTGCCGTGCAGGTTGCTCAGGCGCACACGCGCACGATGTTCGTCGGCGATCTTCTTGACCACCGCCAGCCCCAGGCCGGTGCCTTTGCTCTTGGTCGTGACGTAGGGTTCAAACGCGCGCTTGAGCACATGCTCGACAAAACCAGGCCCATTGTCGGTGATGACCAGGCGCACCGCGCGCAGCGTGCCATCTTCGGCGCGAACCGCTTCGGTGCAGACCGTCACCCGGCCGTCGGCGCTGGTGGCCTGCCGCTCGGCGACCGCGTCGAGCGCGTTCTGCACGAGGTTGTGCACCACCTGGCGCAACTGGGTCGCATCACCTTCGATCTGCGGCAGGCTGTCGTCGAGCTGGGTCACCAGTTGCCCCTGTTCCTGCGCCTGACCGTACAGTGCCAGGACTTCGGCGACGAGTGAATTCAGTTGCAGCGGCAGCGGCTGCGCTGCCGGCAGGCGCGCGTAGTCGCGGAACTCGTTGACCAGCGATTTCATCGACTCGACCTGGGCCACGATGGTGGCCACGCTGCGCACGAGCAGCGCGCGTTCGCTGCCTTCCAACCTGGCTTCGAGCTTGTGCTGCAAACGCTCGGCCGACAACTGGATCGGCGTCAGCGGATTTTTGATCTCGTGCGCCAGCCGCCGCGCGACTTCGGCCCAGGCCTGCGCGCGCTGCGCCGAGACGACCTCGGTGATGTCGTCAAAGACGAGCAGCTTCGCGGCGCCCGGCAGGGTTGCGCCGCGGGTGAGCAGGGTCACCGCATCGGGCTGGCCGGGCTTGAGCACAAAGGCGTCCTGCCACTGTTCGCGCTCGCCATCTTCGGGCGCGCTGGCCAGGGTCTCGAAGCGCTGCGCCACGGCGTCGGCAAAATCTTGCAGGCCCGGCACATCACCCAGGCTGCGGCCGCGCCAGGCCTGCACCGGCTGGCGCAGGATGCGCGTGGCGCCGGGGTTGGCGGTGTCGATGTGGCCGATGCGGTCGAAGACGATGACCCCGGCGGTCAGGTTGTCCAGGATCGTCTGCAACTGCGTGTGCGCGGTCTCCAACTGGTGCAGGCTGCCCTGCGCCTGCGCCCGCGCATCGGCAAGCTGCTGGGTCATGTCGGCGAACGATCGGGTCAGGCCACCGAGCTCGTCAGCCGACGCAAATACCGGCTTGGTGCGCAGGTCGCCCTGGGCGACCTCGCGCACGCCGTCGGCGAGCAGCAGCAGCGGGCGCACGATCTGGTTGCCGAGCACGATCGCCAGCAGCACCGCGCCAAAGACCGACAGGATCATCGCCAGCGTCAGGGTGCCGATGTACATCCGGCGCAGCGCGTCGCGGGCCAGCGCGCGCTGCTGGTATTCGCTGTTCGCGGCCTGCACCGCCAGCGCATTCGTGACCAGGGTGCGCGGCAGCGGCTGCACCAGGAGCACAAAGCGGTCGTCGCCCGCGTTGAGTGCGAGTTCGCTGCTCGGGATGCTCGCCAGCGCGCGGATGCGGGCGCCGCCGGGGGCGTCTTCGAGGCCCTCGATCTGGCTTGCCGGCGCACCGTTGCGGGCCTGGCGCAGCAGCGTCGCGCCAGGGCGCTCGGGGGCGATCGCGCTGGCCGAGGTGCCGGCCGACATCAGCACCTGGCCGTTGGCGCCGAGCAGCGCGATCTCGCTGGCGCCAACCTGTTCGCGCAAGCGCTCGAGCAGCAGCACACCGGGCATGCCGCGCGTTTCTGCCAGCCGGGACGCTGCGATGCCGGCCTTGGACGCGACCTCGGCTTGCAGCGAATCCAGCGTGCCCTTGCCCAGGGCCAGGCCGGCATCGAGCGCGCCAGCCAGGCGGACATCGAACCAGGCTTCGATGCTGCGCGCTGCAAACTGGTAGCTGACGGTATAAATCAGCAGCCCGGGCAGGATGCCGACCAGCGCAAAGATGCCGGCCAGCCGCAGCAGCAGCCGGCTGCCGAACTTGCCGCGGCGCAGGCGCACGACCATGCGCACCGCGGCCAGCACCAGCACCAGCGCGAGCAGCGCCGCCACCGCGACATTGACCCAGAACAGCCAGACAAATTCGCGCTCGTAAAAACCACCCCGCTCGGCGCTGCTGAACGACAGCGCAAAAGCGATCACCAGCGCCGCGGCGGTGACCGCCAGCGCGGCGACGATCAGGCCCCAGCGGGTCGAGGCGCGTGAAGTGGCCATGCCGGCGCTGTCTGCCTTCAGTCGACGCGCAGCGTGCGCTCGACGCGCAACACCCAGTCGGCCTGGGTCGTCAGGCCGAGCTGCATCGGCCCGGGCAGTTGGGTCGTGTCGAGGCGGAATTCGAACTCGACATAGTGGCGCGAATCGGCGTCGATCTGCGCCGCGTCGGCGAGTTTCCAGCCCGAGGTGCGCGACAAGGCGGCGAGTGCTTCAGGCAGCGTGGGGTAGTTCTGCGTGATCGCGCCGACACCGACACGCCAGGTCGACGTCAACGGCTGGTAGGCCAAGCGCCACATGCGGTTGACCCGCGCGACACGTTCATCGCGCCAGTACCAGCGGCTGCGCAGCAGCGTCGCCTGCGCGACGAAGTACACCGGCACGCCGCGTTGCAGCGCGTCTTCAACCGTCTTCGACAGCACCAGCCGGGCGCTGAAATCCAGCGCCAGCGCGCCGTCCTGGCGCTGCAGCGCCAGCGTGGCGAGGTCGACGCCCTGGGCCCGGGTCAGACCTGGCAGCACGGCGGCCAGCGTCCCTGCCAGCGTGAGCAGCAGGACGATCAGGCGTCGTCGGATGATCTGCATGCACGCTGGCATCGGGATTCAGATCTTGGTCGTCATTTCAACGTCAGGGGCCTCTGACTTAAACATCAGGGCGTAGAAAAAACCGTCCGCCAGCCTGTCGCGGCCGGCGTCCGGAGCGGATGCCCCATTGTCGGGCAGGGTGTACAGATGCCCGGGGGACGCCGGGTCCAGCCGCGCCACGCCAGCGCCCGCGCGTTGCAAAAATGCGTCGATCTGGGTCTGGCCTTCGGCGCGGAAGACCGAGCAGGTTACATACAGCAACCGGCCGCCGGGCTTGAGCAAGGGCCACAGCGCGTCGAGCAACTCGGCCTGGATCCGCGCCAGCGCTGCAATATCGTCGGCACGCCGCAGCCAGCGCACGTCAGGGCGGCGGCGCACGATGCCGCTGGCCGTGCATGGGGCGTCGAGCAGGATGGCGTCGAACGGCCGGCCGTCCCACCAGCTTTTGGTGTCGCGCAGGTCCGCCGCGCGCAGCTCGGCACGCGCGCCGATGCGGTTCAGGGTCTCCTGCACCCGGCGCAGGCGCAGCGGGTCGCGGTCAGCGGCGAGCAGGTCGAGATCGGCCAGCTCGAGCAGGTGCGCGGTCTTGCCTCCCGGCGCGGCGCAGGCGTCGAGCACCCGCGCGCCCGGGGGCAGGCGAGGCGCTGCCGAGCCCGCAGCGCCGGCCGCAAGCTCTGCCGCAATACCTGGCGAATCGCCTGCCGCACCGCCTGCCGCACCACCTGCCGCAGTACCTGCCGCACCGCCCACGAGCAGCAGCGCTGCACGCTGCGCATTGGCGTCCTGCACCGAGACATCACCCTCGGCAAAGCCCGGCAACTGCGTCACCGGGCAGGGCTGGTGCAACACCACCGCCTGACCACCGTAAGCCGGGTCAGCGAGCAGCGTCGCGGCGCGGCCCTGCGCCGCGAGCCTTTGCACATAAGCCGCGCCGGTGCTGCGGCGGATATTCACGCGCAAGGTCATCGGTGGGTGCTCGTTGGCCGCCGCAAGCAGGCCCTGCCACTGCGCCGGCCAGTCCCGCTTGACACGGTCGATCCACCACAGCGGGTGGTTCCACATCGCCACCGGCGCGTGCCGCACCGCGGCGACGACGGCTTCGCGCTCACGCAAAAAACGGCGCAGCACGGCGTTGACAAAACCGGCCGCGGCCGGCGTGCGTGCACGCGCCGCACTCACCGCCTGGTCGACCAGTGTGTGGTCCGCGTAGGGCGGTGCCGGCACCGGCCAGAGCAGCGCCAACGCCGTGGTCAGCAGCGCATCAACCCGCGGCGGCGGCGGCTTGGGCGCCAGCGCCGCGCGCACCGCCTGCGCGCTGCCGAGCCAGCGCAGAACGTGGAAGCTCAAGGCCTGCACCGCCGGGCGGGCATCGACGCCGACCTGTGCCAGCACCTCGGTCAGCGAGTGCCCGGCCTGCACCGCAGCCACCACATCGGCGGTCAAGTCGAGCAGGCGCGCCAGCGGTGGCGATGTCGGAGGAGCGTCGTACACTGTTTGCAAGCCAACCAGTCTAGACGAGCGGCAGCGCAGGGCCGCCCGACCCGGCCAGAAGGGGTTTTCCGCATGTCATCAGCCGCCAAACCGAGCAGTGCCAACGCGCCGGCGCGCATCTTCCGCAGCGAAGAAGAGCTCGCCGGCCTGCCGGTGTCGCAGCGCATCCGCTATCGGCTCGTCACCGCCGACCGGCGTTACCACGCCAACGACAACATCGCCGCTTTTGTGCGCGCCGGCGAGCTCGAAGAGCTGAAAGCCGAAGTGCGCGGCAAGGTCGAAGAGGTGTTGAAGTCACTGGTCATCGATATCGAAGGCGACCACAACACCCAGGACACCGCCAAGCGGGTGGCCAAGATGTACATCGACGAGGTCTTTGCCGGGCGCTTCCGCCCGATGCCGTCGGTGACCGAGTTTCCCAACGCCGAGCGCTTGAACGAGCTGCTCATCGTCGGCCCGATCACCGTGCGCAGTGCCTGCTCGCACCACCTCTGCCCGATCATCGGCCGGGTCTGGATCGGGCTCATGCCAAATGAACATTCCAACCTCATCGGGCTGTCGAAATACAGCCGCATCTGCGACTGGATCATGAGCCGGCCGCAGATCCAGGAAGAGGCCGTGACGATGCTCGCCAACGAGCTGCAGGAGCGAGTCAAACCCGACGGCCTGGCGATCGTGATGGAGGCCGACCATTTCTGCATGCACTGGCGCGGCGTCAAGGACAACGCCTCGGCGATGGTCAACAGCGTGATGCGCGGCGCGTTCCTGAAAGACCCCAATCTGCGGCGCGAATTTCTGTCGCTGCTGCCCAAACACAAAGGCTGAAATGCTGGTCAGACTGATGTACGCCAGCCGCGCGCAAGGCGCGCTCGACCAGGAAGAGCTGGTCAATATCCTGCGCCAGAGCAAGCTGCACAACCCGCAGAACGGCGTCACCGGCGTGCTGTGTTTTTCCGGCGGCATCTTTTTGCAGGTGCTCGAAGGCGGGCGCGGCGCGGTGAACAAACTCTACAACCGCATCACCGCCGACAGCCGCCACAGCGACGTGCAGTTGCTCAGCTACCAGGAGATCGGCGAGCGGCGTTTTGCCGGTTGGTCGATGGGCCAGGTGAATATGGCGCGGCTGAATCCGTCGCTGCTGCTCAAGTACTCGGAGTGCGGGGTGCTCGACCCCTTTGCGGTTTCGGGTGCGGTTTCGATGGCGCTGTTCGACGAACTCGTGGCCACCGCTTCGGTGATGGCGCAGGCCTGAATCTCTGAATCCGCTGAAGCTGCGCGCGGCACCGGCTACAGCCGGCCGGCAACATCAAAGCTGTACAGCCGCGCCAGCAGCCGCGTCGGCCATTGGCGTGCAGCAGCGTCGTAGGCCAGAGCCGCATCGTTGAACATCTGGCGCGCAAAAGCCAGGCGCAAATCGACGTCATGCAGCTCGCGCAGGCTCGCTGCCACCTCGGGCTGCGCGCGCAGCGCCGGGTGCTGGTCGAGCAGCGCGAGCAGCCGCGCCAGGCCTGCATCGAGCTTGGCCATCGCCAGCAGCAGCGCCGCTGCAGCAGGCGCGTTGACCGGCGCCGCGCGCAAGCCGTCGGCCGCGGCTGCGGCCTGCTGCTGCGCCGCCGCCACCGCATCCAGCGCCGGTTGTTCGGCGGCCAGCGGTGG
>JAYUSP010000454.1:0-3544 GCA_043755615.1 Betaproteobacteria bacterium | reverse complement strand
GGCTGCTCGGCTGCAAGTTGCTGATCTACGCGCATGGCGAGGAGCTCACCGGCTGGGGCCGCGGCAGGAAGTTCAGGACCATGTGCTTCGCCTTGCGCCGTGCCGACCACGTGCTAGCCAACAGCGACTTCACGCGCGACACGCTGATTCTGCTGATCGGCGTGCGTCCTGATCGCATCGTCATGACCTATCCGACCGTCGACGCCGAGCGCTTTCGACCTGGGCTGCCGTTCGACGAACTGCGTGCCGGCATTGGGCTGTCGCCGTCACAGCTGCTGATCCTGTCGGTCGGCCGCCTACAGCCGCGCAAAGGCTTCGACCAGGTCATCCGCGCGCTGCCCGGACTGCTGGCGCGAGGCCTCGACGTGCACTACGCGCTCATCGGCATCGGCGACGACCTCGACCGCCTGGTCGGCCTCGCGCGCGATGTCGGCGTCAGCGAGCGGCTGCACCTGCTCGGGCATGTCGAACCTGCCGATCTGCCGCGCTGGTACAACGCCTGCCAGGTCTTTGCGATGCCCAATCGCGACATCGACGGCGACACCGAAGGCTTCGGCCTCGTCTTCATGGAAGCCAACGCCTGTGCCAAGCCGGTCATCGCCGGCTGTGCCGGCGGCACCGGCTCGGCGGTGGAACATGGGCTGAACGGCCTGCGTGTCGACGGTGAACAGGTGGCGGCGGTGGAAGAGGGCCTGGCGCAGATGCTCACCGATACGGCGGCGGCGCAGCGCATGGGCGCAGCCGGCCGCGCGCGCACGGTGGCCCGCTTCACGTCCGATCAGCGCGCCGAGCTGATCCGGCGCGTCATTCTCGGGGCCTGATCGCTGACGCGCCGAGCAGGCACGCCGCAGCTGCGTGCAGACTGTTCACGAGCGTGACGCCGCCGCGCTGAGCCATCGCCTCGGCGCCGCCGGACTCAAACTTGATCAGTTGCCCGACGCCCGCGGCTGCGCCGGCAGCGATGTCGGTGTCGTGGTCACCGATCAACACACTGCGCGCGAGGTCGAGATCGAGCTCGTCTCGCGCCCGCAGCAACATGCCCGGATTGGGCTTGCGGTCGAAAGACTCGCGGCGGTACTCGCCGATGCCTGCGGTGGGGTGGAATGGGCAGTGATAGACGCCTGCGATCTCGACGCCATGCTCGTGGAAGCTGCCGACCATCCACGCCGTGAGCGCCTGGAAGTCGGCCTCGCTGTAGTAGCCGCGGCCAATGCCCGCCTGGTTGGTGACCACGACGATCCGGTGGCCGAGGTCGCGCGCCGCCAGGCACAACTCGAAGATGCCGGGAACGAACTCGAAGTCCAGGGCCCGGTGCACGTAGTGCCGATCGACGTTGATGACGCCGTCACGGTCGAGAAAGAGCGCGCTGGCGCGAGCTGCCGCCGTCATCGCGCCGTCATCTCGCGAAAAGTTGCTGCGCGCGCGCGTAGTCCTCGGGCACGCCGATGTCGATGAAGAGACCCTTGCTCAGGAAGGCCGCCGGGCGGATCACACCGACCTGAGGCACAAGCAGTTGCTGCTCGAACGAATGCGGCTGGCCTGGCGGGATGCTCTGCACGATGTCGGCCGACAGCAGGTAGACCCCGGCGTTGATCAAGCCCGGCCCGAGGCGGCCCTTCTCGTGAAAGCCACGCACATGGCCCTCATGCACGTCGAGCGCACCGTAGCGCGCGGCGTCGTCAACGGCGCACACCGCGAGACTCAGACGTTCGCCCCCGGCCAGGTGTGAGCGCAGCATCTCGCGGTAGTCCAGGTCGACGCAAGTGTCGCCGTTGAGCGCGAAGAGCGGCCAGCCTGTCACCGACGCGGCGGCCAGCCTCAGTGCGCCGCCGGTGCCCAACGCCGAGGGCTCGACCGAGTAGCGCAGCGCCATGCCACAGAAATGATCGCCGAAGCGTTGACGGATGGCCTCATGCCGGTAGCCGACGGCGAGCACGGCCTGTTCGAAGCCCGCAGCGACGAGCCGATCAAGGACCCATGCCAAAAAGGGCCTGCCGGCGACAGGTGCCATCGGCTTGGGCAGCTCGGGCACGACACCACGCAAGCGCGTGCCGAGTCCACCGGCCAGCACGATCGCCTGCATCAGGCGGCAGGCGCGGCAACTTGCGGGAACATCGCCCGCTCGATCAGCCAGCACAGCGTGTGGCCGATGGCGATGTGGCCTTCCTGGATGCGCGGCGTCAGATCCGACGGCGTGCGCAGGCAGTGGTCGCACAGCGCTGCGAGCGGCCCGCCGCCACGGCCTGTCATGCCGACCGAGACCATGCCCTTCGCACGCGCCTCGCGCACCGCCTCAAGAATGTTCGGTGAACGCCCGGAGGTCGAGATCGCAACGAGCACGTCGCCGGCCGCGCCGACTGCCTGCACCTGTCGCGCGAACAGCCGCTCGTAGCCATAGTCATTGCCGATCGCCGTCAGCACCGAGGTGTCGGTCGTCAACGCGAAGGCCGCCAGACCCGGGCGGTCGTAGTTGAAGCGGCTCACCAGTTCACCGGCGAGGTGCTGCGCGTCGGCGGCGCTGCCGCCGTTGCCGGCGAAGAGGATCTTGCGGCCGCCGCGCAATGCTGCGATGCACGCCGTCGCGACACGCGCCAGCATCGCATGGAGCTCGATGTCCTCGCTCATCGCGCTCAGGTTCTGTGCGGTGTCGCGGAACTGCCCTGCGATGCCGCCGTTCAGTAGATCTTCCATCCTTGTGTTCCGATCTCGGTGAAGTGGCAGTTGTAGATCTGGCCCGGTGTCGCCGTGAGTGCGCGGATGACCTCCATGCGGCGCACCGGATCGACCAGCAGCATCATGAAGCCGCCGCCGCCGGCCCCCGAGATCTTGCCGGCGCGCATGCCGGCCTTGCGTGCGATTTCGTAGCTGGCCTCGATCTCCGGGTTCGAGATGCTGCTGGCCATGCGCTTCTTTGCCTGCCAGCCGGCATGCATCGACTCGACGAGTCCGTCGAAGTGGCCCTTCAGCAGACATTCCTTCATCGCCAGCGCCTCTTGTTTCAAGGCGTGCATCGCCTCGATCGCGTTGGCGTCATTGGCCTTCACGTTACTGGCCTGCTCGTCGATGATGCGGGCCGAATCGCGCGAGACGCCGCCAAAGTACAGCAGCAGCGATGCCTCCAGCTCCGAAACGATCCAGTTCTTCACGCGCAGCGGGTTGACGACCACCCTTTCGTGCGGGTGAAACTCCATGAAGTTGAAGCCGCCAAACGTCGCCGCGTACTGGTCCTGGCGGCCGCCGGAGAGGCCGACATCGTGGCGCTCGATCTCGAATGCCAGCCGTGCGATGTCGTACTCGCCCAGTGGCAGGTTCAGCCACTCGACGAAGGCCTTGATCATCGACACCACCAGCGTTGATGATGACCCCAGCCCCGAGCCGGGCGGGGCGTCGGTGTGCGTCGTCAGGCGCAGCGGCAGCGGCTCGCCGCGGTTGAACTCGCGCACGATGCGGTTGTAGACACCCTTGTGCAGGTCGAGTTGGCCGTCCAGCGCCAACTCCGAGGCGGTCTCGCCACGCCAGCTCTGCTGCTTGTCGCTGGCGACGA
>JAYUSP010000453.1:0-3547 GCA_043755615.1 Betaproteobacteria bacterium | reverse complement strand
TGTTGGTCGGCACATGCCGCATCACGAGGCGGCGCAAGGCGCGCAGCTCGCGGATCAGCTCGGCCGGCGCCACGACATAGCCCAGCCGCAGCCCATGCGCCAGGGTCTTGGACAGGCTGCCGAGGTAGATCACACGCGCCTGGCTGTCCAGACTTTTCAGCGCCGGGGTTGGCTGGCCGGAGAAGTTGAGCTCGCTTTCGTGGTCGTCCTCGATGACCACAAAGTCGTCGCGTTCGGCACGCGCCAGCAAATCCAGCCGGCGCTGCAGCGGCATCGTCACCGTGGTCGGGCATTGGTGGCTCGGCGTGACGTAGACGTATTGGCAACCCGTCAGCGCGCTGCCAGGTACCAGCCCCTGCTCGTCGATGCGCAAGGCCCTGACATGCCGGGTGCGCAGCAGGAAGTTATTGCGCGCGTCGGGGTAACCCGGGTTCTCGATGCCGACCACGGTGGCCGGCCCGACCAGCAGTGTGGCAAGCAGGAACATCGCCTGCTGCGCGCCGGTGGTGACCAGGATCTCGTCACGCTCGACCCAGATGCCGCGTGCCGGCAGCAAACGGCGGTGGATCTGCTCGACGAGCGTGTCGTCATCGCGGTCGATATGGTCCGGCGCCCAACGCCGCAGCGCGCGTGCCTGCAGCGACTCAAGCACACATTCGCGCCAGTCGGCAGCGGGGAAAAGCGTCGCATCGAACTGGCCGTAGATGAAGGGATAAGGCTGCTGCTGCCAGTCGCTGGGCTTGACGATATTGCGCTGCTCCGACGGGCGCAGCTTGAGGCGATCGACCCAGCGCACGGCGCTGCGCACCGGCGCCGCAGCGGCCCGCTGGCGCGCGCCGAGATAGGTCGCTTGCAGGCCGTCGCCGACAAAAAACCCGCTGCGTGCGCGGCCGACGATCAGGCCTTTGTCAACCAGCGCCTGCAGGGCCAGCGTCACCGTGGTGCGCGAGATCCCCAGGTGCATGGCCAGCACCCGGCTCGACGGCAGGGCCTCGCCGGGCGACAAAAAGCCTTCCATCACCGAATGCACGAGCATGTCGCGCAACTGGCCTTGCAGCGTGCCGGCACCGCCTTCAAAGCGGCGGAACAATCGTGGCCACATCAGCTCGGCGGTGCGTGCTCGGCGTGTCATCCTCGCTGCATCTTTCTCAGGGCTAACCCGGTGACATTTGGACTTATCAAATCATCTTATCTGGTCTTAACCGGGTTTCAAGCGTCCCGCTATGGTTCGCATCCAGCATGACTGCCGTCAAAGACTCCGCGCGCCTCTATACCGGCATCGCCACGGTGGTGGGTTTGGTGGCCTTGTGGCTGGTCGGCTCGAAGACCGGGTTCATCAACCCGCAGACCTTCCCCAGCCCGGAGCAGTTCGGGGCCGCGGCCAAACAACTCGTGGTCGGTGAAGGCTTTGCCGATGGCCGCATCCACGAGCACATGCTGCAAAGCATCAAGCTCATCCTGCTGGGCTTCTTCGCCGCCACCGCAGTCGGCGTGCCGCTGGGGCTGTGGATGGGCTGGAGTCGCACCGCCGAAGCGCTGGTCAACCCGATCTTCCTGCTCGTGCGGCCGATTCCGGCGCTGGCGTGGATCCCCCTGGCCATCGTCTGGCTCGGCCTGGGTGACGCGGCCAAGGTCATGATCCTGTGGTTCGCGGCCTTCGTGCCGTCGGTCATCAACAGCTTCACCGGCGTGCGCAGCATCGAGCGGCCGATCATCGAAGCCAGCGCCATGCTCGGCGTGCGCGGGTGGTCGCTGATCAAGGATGTGATCGTGCCCGGCGCGCTGCCTTCCATCTTCACCGGCCTGCGCCTGTCGCTGCAAGGCTGCCTTACGGCGCTGGTGGCGGCCGAACTTCTGGGTGCGCTGCTGGGCATGGGCAAGGTGCTGTACCAGGCCGGGCTGGACATCTACCCGGCGATGATCCTGGCGGGCATGGTGGCGGTGGCCATCGTCGGCTTCGGCCTCACCGCGATCCTGGACTTCGTCGAACGCCGCTCGATGCCTTGGCGCACGCTGCACTGACATGGGCACCGAACTCGACCGCAATCGCCTGATCTGGCTGTCGGTCACCGGGCTGCTGATCTTCTTCGGCATATGGACCTTTGCAGCCTGGGTCGAACTCGCGCCGCGCAAATTCCTGCCCCTGCCCTGGGACGTGGTGGAACGTGGCATCGCCTTGATGAGCAAGCCGTTTTCCGGCCAGACGCTGCAAGGCCACCTCGCCGCGAGCCTGGAGCGCTACCTGCTGGGCTTCGTCCTGGCCGCGGTGATCGGGGTGCCGCTGGGCCTGTTGATGGGCTGGTACCGCTGGCTCGACCACATGGTGACGCCGCTGTTTGATTCCTTGCGTTTCATCGCCCCGATTGCGTGGGTGCCGTTCGCCGCGCTGTGGTTCGGCACCGGCATCGGCGGTCCGATGCTCATCATTTTTGCGGGCGCCTTTCCGCCTTGTCTGATCAATGCCTACCGCGGCGCGCGCTTCGTCGAGAAGAAGTACATCGAGGCGGCCCAGGTCTATGGCGCCTCGGGCCCGCGCGTCGTCTATGAAGTGCTGCTGCCGGCTTCGCTGCCGTCGATCATCGCGGGCTTGCGCATCAGCGCCGGTGCCGGCTGGCAGAGCCTGATCGGCGCCGAGCTCATCGCCGCCAACAGCGGCATCGGTTTGATGATGGTGCGCGGCCAGGGCGCACTGGACACCTCCATCGTGATGGTCGGCATGATCGCCGTGGGCGTGTTCGGCCTGCTCATCGACGTGGTGCTGCGCGGTGTCGAGGCCTGGGTCAACCACAAACGAGGGCGTTAAACGCAACACGAAGATGGCCAATATCGTGCTCGACAACGTCAGCCGCACTTTCAGGCGCGACGGCCAGGAGTTCCTGGCGCTCGACCGCGTCAGCTATGTCTGCAACGACGGCGAATTTGTCGCCGTGGTCGGCCCATCGGGCTGCGGCAAGACGACTTGCATGCGCATGGCCGCGGGGCTGGAGTTCCCGAGTTCGGGCTCGGTCAAGGTGGGCGGCAAGGAGGTCAAGGCCCCCGGGCCCGATCGCGCGGTGGTGTTCCAGGCCTTCGCGCTGTTCCCGTGGAAGACGGTGCAGGAAAATGTCCAGTTCGGGCTGCGCTCGCTCGGTGTCGGGCGCGAAGAAGCGGCCGAGCGCATCGCCAAGAATCTGAAGCTGATGAATCTGGAAGGCTACGAAACGGCCTATCCGCACCAGCTATCGGGCGGCATGCAACAGCGGGTGGCCATCGCGCGGGCCTACGTGCTCAACCCCGACGTGCTGTTGATGGACGAGCCCTTTGGCGCGCTCGACGCACAAACGCGCACGGTGATGCAGGAAGAGCTGCTGCGCGTGGGCCGCGCCAACCCGCGCACGGTGATGTTCATCACCCACGCGGTGGAAGAAGCGGTGTACCTGGCCGACCGCGTGGTCGTGATGTCGCGCCGGCCCGGCACGATCAAGGAAATCATCGACGTCAAGCCGGTGCGCGACGCCGAAGACTGGCAAAAATACGAGCGCATCGAAGACGTGATGGACCTGGAGTC
>JAYUSP010000452.1:0-3550 GCA_043755615.1 Betaproteobacteria bacterium | reverse complement strand
AGCCACAGGCCGACGGCGACCATCGGCAGACACAGCCATTGGCCCATGCTCATGCCAAGCGCCAGCAGGCCGAGAAAGCTGTCGGGCTCGCGGAAGTATTCGGCAATGAACCTGAAGATGCCGTAGCCGATGAGAAAGGCCCCCGACACGCGGCCGGTCGCCCGCGGCGATCGTGCGTACCACCACAGCAGCCCGAACAGCAGCAGTCCTTCGAGGCCAAACTGGTAGAGCTGCGAAGGATGGCGGGCGACCGCCTCGACACCCGTCGGCACCGACTGCGGGAAGATCATCGCCCAGGGCAGCGAGGGGTCGGCCGGCCGGCCCCAAAGCTCGCCGTTGATGAAGTTGCCGATACGCCCGGCGGCCAGCCCGGTCGGCACGCAGGGTGCGATCAGGTCGGTGACTTGCAGGAAATCTCGGCCACGCGAGCGCGCAAAAATCGCCATCGCGGCGATTACGCCGAGCATGCCGCCGTGGAAGGACATGCCGCCCTTCCAGACCATCAGGATCTCCAGCGGGTTGGCCAGGTAATGGCCCGATTTGTAGAACAGCGCATAACCGATGCGCCCGCCAAGCACGACCCCGAGCACGCCGTAGAAGAGCAGGTCTTCGACATCGCGCCGCGTCCAGCCGGCCTGTGCAAATGGCACCATCTGCACGCGCTTGGCGGCCAGCCAGAGAAAGAGGCCAAAGGCCGCCAGGTAGGTCAACCCGTACCAGTGGATCTGCACGATGCCGAGATCGACGGCGACCGGGTTGAACTGCGGATGCACGAGCATCGAGGGACTCCATTCAAGGCAATGACACCAGGCCGCGATTGTCGCCGCGCCGGGACGGCGAGCCCGGCACGGCCCCGGGCCGATCCGGCGCGACAATAGGCGCAACGCCCTCCACCACCCGCCACGCGCTGAAAGAACTGCCATGTCCTCCAACCGCCGCTCGAAGAACATCACCGAGGGCATCGCCCGCGCACCGAACCGGTCGATGTTCTACGGCATGGGCTATAAAGATGCCGATTTCAAGAAGCCGATGATCGGCGTTGCCAACGGCCATTCGACGATCACGCCTTGCAATTCCGGCCTGCAAAAGCTCGCCGATGCCGCCGTGACGGCGCTCAAGGTGCATGGCGCGAACCCGCAGGTATTTGGTGTGCCGACGATCAGCGACGGCATGTCGATGGGCACCGAGGGCATGAAATACAGCCTCGTCTCGCGCGAGGTCATCGCCGACTGCGTGGAGACCTGCGTCGGCGGCCAGTGGATGGACGGCGTGCTGGTCATCGGCGGCTGCGACAAGAATATGCCCGGCGGCATGATGGGCATCCTGCGCGCCAACGTGCCGGCGATCTATGTCTACGGCGGCACCATCCTGCCCGGCCACTACAAGGGCCGTGACATCAATATCGTCAGCGTCTTCGAGGCCGTCGGCCAGTTCAGCACCGGCAAGATGAGCGCAGAAGACTTTGGCCAAATCGAGCGTCGCGCCATCCCCGGCAGCGGCTCGTGTGGCGGCATGTACACCGCGAATACGATGTCGTCGGCGTTCGAGGCGCTCGGCATGAGCCTGCCGTTTTCGTCGACGATGGCGAATGTCGAAGATCCGATCGTCGCGCACACCGCCGAAGCCGCCAGGGTATTGGTCGAAGCCGTCAAGGCCGACCTGAAGCCGCGCGACATCGTGACCAAAAAGGCGATCGAAAACGCCGTCGCGGTGATCATGGCCACTGGCGGGTCGACCAATGCGGTGCTGCATTTCCTGGCGATCGCGCATGCGGCTGAAGTGCCGTGGGGAATAGACGACTTCGAGCGCATCCGGCGCAAGGCGCCGGTGCTGTGCGACCTGAAGCCAAGCGGCAAGTACCTGGCCATCGATCTGCACCGTGCCGGCGGCATCCCGCAGGTGATGAAGACGCTGCTTGCCGCCGGTTTGCTGCACGGCGACTGCATCACGATCACCGGCAAGACGGTGGCGGAAAACCTCGCCGCGCTGCCCGATGTGCCGCCGACGACGCAGGATGTGATCCGGCCGGTGACCAACCCGATGTACGCCCAGGGGCACCTGGCGATCCTGCGCGGCAACCTCAGCCCCGAAGGCTGCGTGGCCAAGATTACCGGGCTCAAAAACCCGGTTATCACCGGCCCGGCGCGGGTCTTCGACGACGAGCAGTCCGGGATGGCGGCGATCATGGCTGGCCAGATCAAGGCCGGCGACGTGATGGTGCTGCGCTACCTCGGCCCCAAGGGTGGCCCGGGCATGCCGGAGATGCTGGCGCCGACGAGCGCGCTCATCGGCCAGGGGCTCGGTGAATCGGTCGGCCTGATCACCGACGGGCGCTTTTCTGGCGGCACCTGGGGCATGGTCGTCGGCCATGTCGCGCCTGAGGCCTATGCCGGTGGCCTGATCGCGTTGATATACGAAGGTGATGCGATCACGATCGACGCGCACCAGTTGTTGCTCAGCCTGAACGTGCCCGACGACGAGATTGCGCGCCGGCGGGCGTTGTGGACTCAACCGGCACCGCGCTACACCCGCGGCGTGCTGGCCAAGTTTGCGAAGAATGCGTCCAGCGCGAGCACCGGCGCGGTGCTCGACTGACGCTGGCTACATGCGCGGATCGCGCCGCGGCTCGGCGTCACCCGGCTTGCGATCAGGCGTCAGCTTCACCGGCGGCGGCGGTGCCGGGGCCGGGTTGTCGGCCGCCACGCGGCGGGCATCGTCGCGCGCTCGGCGCACATGCCGGTCGCGTTTGGCGTCGATGCCGAGCGCTTCCATGGCGCGTTCGCGGCGCTCGGTCTTGCGGTCTTCCATCTTCTGCATCGCGCGTTTTTGCGTCAGGCCGATGGCGTCTGAAAAGGCCCACCAGGCCAGCGCGAAGCCGAAGGGCAGCAGGAACTTCCAGAGGTCACCAAAGACATCGAAGTTCCAGCGCCCGGGCGGGCCGATGCCGACGAAGTGCAGCAAGACGATAAACAAGCCAAGACCGACAAACCACATGATGTGCAGCCGCGCCGGGCTGGATCAGTTGGTTTGGGCCAACTGCTCCAGGATCGCGGGATTTTCCAGGGTGCTCGTATCTTGGGTGATTGCCTCGCCCTTGGCAATCGAGCGCAACAGCCGGCGCATGATTTTCCCCGACCTGGTTTTGGGCAGGTTGTCACCAAAGCGGATGTCTTTGGGCTTGGCGATCGGGCCGATCTCCTTGGCCACCCAGGCGCGCAACTGGTTGGCGATCTGTTTTGCTTCCTCGCCCGTCGGCCGCGAGCGCTTGAGCACGACAAAGGCGCAGATCGCCTCGCCGGTGGTTTCGTCAGGGCGACCGACGACCGCCGCTTCAGCCACCAGGTCGGTGCAGCTCACCAGGGCCGACTCGATCTCCATCGTGCCCATGCGGTGGCCACTGACATTGAGCACATCGTCGATGCGCCCGGTGATGGTGAAGTAGCCGGTGGTCTTGTCGCGGATCGCGCCGTCGCCGGCGAGGTAGTAGCCCTTCAGCTCCGGTGGGTAGTAACTTTTCTTGAAGCGCTCCGGGTCGCCGTAGATGTTGCGA
>JAYUSP010000451.1:0-3551 GCA_043755615.1 Betaproteobacteria bacterium | reverse complement strand
GATTCAACGCCAGCGGCAGGGCCAGCGTTGACGTGAGAACAGTGTGCCGCTTTGTGCTGCGGCTGGGGCCCGACCGCAGGTCAGGAAGGGTAAAGATTCGTTGCGCCCGGCACGAATCCGGGTGCGCAGTCCGGCCCCCGCCTCAGCCGTGCAGGCGTGAACTGCGGGGCACGCTGGCCAGAAGGAAGTCCATCTGGTCGCTCAGGATGCGCCTGCCGCGCAGGATCATGTCTTCGTGCAGGCTGGGCACATAGGGCAGGAAGAGCAGGCTCATGCCGGCTTCCTCGGGCAGGCGGTTGCCCTTGTGGCCATTGCAGCCGCGGCAGGCGGTGATGCAGTTCATCCAGCTGTCGCGCCCGCCGCGCGAGACCGGCTGGATATGTTCGCAGGTCAGCTCGTCAAAGTGGAAGCGGCCGCCGCAATAGGCGCAGACGTGGCGGTCGCGGGCAAACAGCTTCGGGTTGCTCAGGGCAGGCTCGTGGCGCCAGGCGCGGCTGGGCACCGCGCCGCGCACGGCGATGATCGGGTGGACCTCGATGCGCGACTGCTTGCCGGTGGTGCGCTGGATCCCCCCGCGCAGGATGCGGAAGGTATCACCCAGCGTCCAGGCGACCGCGTCGCTGGCATACAGCGTCGCGGCCTCCTTGGCCGAGATCCAGGCCTGCGGCCGGCCGGAGATGTCGAGTTGAAGCGCGTCCATGCGGAAAACACCTTCCAACTTGAAGGATAACAAGTCCGCTGCCGCGGGTTAACCCCTTGCGCCGACCGCAAGCCAGGTCGAGGCGTGCGGTTCTAGGCTCCGAGCCCTAGAAAAAATGCCCTTGCTTTCACCCGGTCGACACCGATCTTGTACAGAATAGAACGACCGTTCGATTTCTTCGACGGTGACGGACTCGGAGGCTGGAGCGGGTGACCTTGACGACGACGATAGCGACCATGCCCGCGGCCCGCGCTGCCGCTGCCAAAGCGGCGCGAAAGGGCGCACCGAAGGTCCAACCGAAAGGGCAGCAGACCCGCGCGGCGATCCTCGGCGCCGCGCTCGGCCTGGCTTCGCACATGGGGCTCGAGGGCCTGTCGATCGGCGCGCTGGCCGATCTGATGCAGATGAGCAAGTCGGGCGTGTTTGCACATTTTGGCTCGCGCGAAGAATTGCAGATCTCCGTCATCCGCGAGTACCACGCGCGTTTCGAGGACGAGGTCTTTTTCCCGGCGATGGCCGAGGCCCGTGGTCTGCCGCGCCTGCGCTCGCTGTTCGAGCGCTGGATCAGGCGGGTGTCGATGGAGCTCGATTCGGGCTGCATCTATATCAGCGGCGCAGTCGAATTCGACGACCGGCCAGGCCCGGTGCGCGACGCGCTGGCGGCGATGGTCGTCAGCTGGCACCAGGCGCTGGAGCGCGCAATCGCGATCGCCGTCGCCGAAGGCCAGCTGCGCCGCGACACCGATGCGCTGCAGATGCTCTTCGAGATCCACGGCCTGATCCTCGCGTTGCACCACGACGCGCGCTTCCTGCGCATCCCCGGTGTGCTCGACCGCGCGCGTGCGGGCTTCGAGAGGATCGTTTCGCATTTCGCGACCGACACCGCAGGCGACAGCGTCAATAGTGCGTCCAAGCCAGCCGCCGCACCGCGATCACCACGCGCAGCCGCCAAGAAAACAGCGCAGCGCTGAGGCGCCGCTGGCCACCGAATCCGATCCATCTCCTGGAGTTCATGACATGCCCACCTACACCCCGCCGCTGCGCGACATGCAGTTCGTGATGCACGAACTGCTCAAGGTCACCGACGAGTTGAAACTGCTGCCGCGCCACGCTGATATCGACGCCGACACGATCAATGCGGTGCTCGAAGAAGGCGGCAAATTTGCCGCCGAAGTGCTGTTCCCGCTCAACCGCAGCGGCGACCTGGAAGGCTGCACGCACGACAAGGCGACCCACGCGGTGCACACCCCCAAAGGTTTCAAGGACGCCTACGCAAAGTACGTCGAAGGCGGCTGGCCGGCGTTGACCAGCGACCCGGCTTACGGCGGCCAAGGTCTGCCGGTGGTGCTCAACCAATGCCTGTTCGAGATGCTGAATTCGGCCAACCAGGCGTGGACGATGTACCCGGGGCTGTCGCGCGGCGCCTACGAATGCCTCAAGGCCAACGGCAATGCCGAGCAGCACCAGACCTATCTGCCGCGGCTGGCCAGCGGCGAGTGGATGGGCACGATGTGCCTGACCGAGCCGCATTGCGGCACCGACCTCGGCCTGCTGCGCAGCAAGGCCGAGCCGGTGGCCGGTGCGCCCGAAGGCACTTACCGCATCACCGGGCAGAAGATTTTCATCTCCGCCGGCGAGCATGACCTGACGCCGAATATCGTGCACCTGGTGCTGGCGCGGCTGCCCGATGCGCCGCAGGGCAGCAAGGGCATCTCGCTGTTCGTGGTGCCCAAGTTCTTGATCAACGCCGACGGCTCGCTCGGCGCGCGCAACGGCCTGCACTGCGGTGCCATCGAACACAAGATGGGCATCAATGGCAACGCCACCTGCCAGATCAATCTCGACGGTGCCGTTGGCACCCTGGTCGGCCAGCCGCACAAGGGTCTGGCAGCGATGTTCGTGATGATGAACGCGGCGCGCCTGGGTGTAGGCAACCAGTCGCTTGGCCTCACCGAAGTCGCCTACCAGAACGCGGCGGCCTACGCCAAGGACCGCATCCAGATGCGCAGCCTCTCGGGCCCGAAGGCGCCGGACAAACCCGCCGATCCGATCATCGTGCACCCTGACGTGCGCAAGATGCTGCTCACTGCGCGGGCCTACGCCGAAGGCGGGCGCGCGCTGGCAGTCTGGTGCGCGCTGCTGATCGACAAGGAGATCGCCAGCGACGACGAAGAAGAGCGCCGCGAATGCCTGGACATGGTGTCGCTGCTGACGCCGATCATGAAGGCCTTTGTCAGCGACAACGCCTGGATCGCCACCTCGCACTGCATGCAGGTCTTTGGCGGCCACGGCTATATCAAGGAATGGGGCATGGAGCAGTACGTGCGCGATGCCCGCATCAACATGATCTACGAGGGCACCAACACCATCCAGTCGCTCGACCTGCTGGGCCGCAAGGTGCTGGGCGACAACGGCGCCAAGCTGAAGAAGTTCGGCGCGCTGGTGCGCGAATTCGTCGAGGAAGAAGGCACCATTGAAGCGATGCAGGAGTTCGTCAACCCGCTCGCCGAACTGGGCGAGAAGGTGACCCAGCTCACCACCGAGATCGGCATGAAGGCGTTCAAGAACCCTGACGAGGTGGGGGCAGCCGCGGTCGACTACCTTCGCGTCTGCGGCCACCTCGTCTTCGCCTATTTCTGGGCCCGCATGGCCAAGGTCGCGCTCGCCAAGGTCGACGGCGGCGACCCGTTCTACAAAGCCAAACTCACGACGGCCCGCTTTTATTTCGCCAAGCTGCTGCCCGAGACCGCCGGCCTGATCCGCAGCGCGCGCGCCGGGTCGGCCTCGCTGATGGAGATGGACGCGGCGCTGTTCTGACCGAGAGTCCCACATTCACCCGAAGGAGACACCG
>JAYUSP010000450.1:0-3555 GCA_043755615.1 Betaproteobacteria bacterium | reverse complement strand
GCACCTGCGCCGGCATCTCGATGCCGCCATGTTCGAACAGAAACGGCGTGTGTTTGCCCTGGCTGTGCAACGCTTCTGGCGTCACCGGCCAGCGTGCCGCCACATCAAAAACACAGACATCGGCCACCCCGCCGACGACCAGCCGGCCGGCGCTGGCTGAAAGCGAACCCAGCGCCGCGCCCAGCACGCGCACCGGGTCGCAGGTGACCACGGCCAGCGCACGGCGCAACGCGACACCATCGTCGGTGGCCCACTTCAGCGCCAACCCGAGCAGCAGCTCCAACCCGGTCGCGCCGGGCCTCGCCTCGGCAAAGGGCAGGTTTTTTTCGTCGGCCCCGACCGGCATGTGGTCGCTGACCAGCGCGTCGATGGTGCCGTCGGCCAGGCCCGCGCGCAGCGCATCGCGGTCGCGCTGCTGGCGCAGCGGCGGTGCCAGCCGCATCGCGGGGTTGAAGTAGCCGATATCGGCGTCGGTCAGGTGCAGCGAATTGATGCTCACGTCGGCGGTTAGAGGCAGGCCTTCGGCCTTCGCCGCACGCAGCAGCGCGACACCGGCGGCGCTGGACAGCCGGCAGACATGCACCCGCGCACCGGTGGCCCGCACCAGCTCGAAGATCGTGTGCAGGGCCACGGTTTCGGCCGCCACCGGCACGCCGGCCAGGCCAAGCCGCGTCGCGATCGCGCCGCTGGCGGCGACACCCTTGCCGAGCCAGTGGTCCTGCGGGCGCAGCCAGACGGTGTAGCCATAGGTCGATGCATATTGCAGCGCGCGCTGCAAGACCAGCGTATCGGCGACCGATACTTCGGCCTGCGCAAAACCGACGCAGCCGGCCTCGGTCAACTCGGCCATCTCGGTGAGCGCCTCGCCACGCAGGCCGCGTGTCAAAGCGCCGAGCGGGAACAGCCGGCAGCGGCTCAATTTGCGGGCGCGGAACTTGAGCATCTCGACCAGCCCGGGCTCGTCCAGCGTCGGGTCGGTATCGGGCAGGCAGACCAGGCTCGTGACACCGCCGGCAGCCGCCGCCTTGAGTTCGCTCTCGAGCATGCCCTCATGTTCGAGGCCGGGTTCGCGCAGGCGCGCGGCGAGGTCAACCAGGCCCGGCGCGACGATGCAGCCGCGGGCGTCGATGGTGCGGTCGGCCACGAAGTCGGCGCCAACCGTGCCTGGCGGGCCAACATTGCCAACCTTGCCGATGGCGACGATGCGGTCGCCAGCGATTGCCACGTCAGCGGCTTCGTCGCGGCCCGAAGCGGGGTCGATCACACGCCCGCCCTGGATCAACAGCTTCATGCTTCGTTCCCGGCGATGGTGGCCATCACGGCCATGCGCACCGCGATGCCGTAGGTCACCTGCGACAGGATCACGCTGTGCGCGCCGTCGGCGACCCGCGAGTCGATTTCGACACCGCGGTTGATCGGGCCCGGGTGCATCACGATCGCATCGGGTTTGCACAGCGCGAGCTTTTCCGGCGTCAGGCCGTAGCTCTTGGCAAACTCACCCGCGCTGGGCAGCATCGCGCCGGCCATGCGTTCGTTCTGCAAGCGCAGCATGATCACGACATCGGCGCCGCGCAGGCCTTCGGCCATGTCGTGGCAGACCCGCACCCCCATCCACGCCAAGTCGGCCGGCACCAGGGTCTTCGGGCCGACGGCACGGATCTCGGGCACGCCGAGTGTCGTCAGCGCATGGATGTCAGAGCGCGCCACGCGCGAATGCACGATGTCGCCGACGATGGCCACCGTGAGCTGCGTGAAATCGGGCTTGTGGTGGCGGATCGTGTACATGTCCAGCAGCCCCTGCGTCGGGTGCGCGTGGCGGCCGTCACCGGCATTGACGACATGCACATGCGGCGCGCAATGCTGGGCGATCAGGTACGGCGCGCCGCTTTCGCCGTGGCGCACGACAAACATGTCGGCGTGCATCGCCGACAGGTTGGCGATGGTGTCGAGCAGGCTCTCGCCCTTGGCCGTGCTCGAGCGCGCGATATCGAGGTTGATGACATCGGCGCTCAGGCGCTTGGCGGCGATCTCGAAGGTCGTGCGGGTGCGTGTGGAGTTCTCGAAGAAGAGATTGAAGATGCTCTTGCCACGCAGCAGCGGCACCTTCTTCACATCGCGCTGGTTGACGCTCAGAAACGTGCCGGCGGTATCGAGAATCTGCGTCAGCACCGCCTTGGGCAGGCCTTCGATCGACAGCAGATGGATCAACTCACCATTTTTGTTGAGCTGCGGGTTGCGGCGCGAAATCATCCGGCGCGCTCCGCGCTGTCGCGCACCAGGAAGCTGAATGCGCCGTCTTCGCCGCGCAGCAGCGACAGGCGCTGCGCTGCGGGCAGCACGATCTTCGCTGCCGCGTAAGCCGCGGCGACGGGCAGCTCGCGCCCGCCGCGGTCGACCAACACGGCCAGGGTCACGCTCGCCGGCCGGCCAAAATCGAACAGCTCGTTGACCACGGCGCGGATCGTGCGCCCGGTGTAGAGCACATCGTCAACGAGCACGATCTGGCGGTCATCGATTCCAAACGGCAGCTCGGTGGCGTCGTTGCCACCGGCCAGGCCACGCGAGCCGAAGTCGTCTCGGTGCAGGGTGCTGGAGATCACGCCATGCCGGCCGGGCAGGCCCAGGTCGGCCTGCAGCCGCTCGGCGAGCCAGGCGCCGCCCGACCAGATGCCGACCAGCAGCGCGTCCGCCGGCAGCAGCGACTGCACGCCGCGGCGCAGGTCGGCGTAAAGGGCCTCGGCGTCAAGCTTGAGCATCGGGCGCTTCGGGTGGCTCGGGCATGAGGAGGCTGCGCAGAAACTGGTCGAGGATGATCGCCGCGGCGGCAGCGTCGGCGTCACGGGCTCCATCAGCGAGCGCCTCGGTGGTGGAATATCGCTCGTCGACTTCGTGCACCGGCAGTTGAAAGCGGCCGTGCAACTGGCGCGCAAACCGCTGCGCGCGGCGGGTGTTGTCGTGCACCGCGCCATCGGGATGGAAAGGCACGCCGACGACCAGCGCATCGGGTTGCCATTCGGCCAGCAGCGCGGCGATGGCGGCAAAACGTGCATCGCCTTCAGCAGCCACGGTGCGCAGCGGCTGCGCGCGGCCGAGCAACGAGTTGCCCACCGCGACACCCACGCGGCGGGTGCCGAAGTCGAACGCAAGATAGGCGCGGGGCTCGATCACGCCCGCTCAAGGAAATGTGGCTCTGCCACTTTCCTTGATCCCCTCGGGGGGCCGAACCCGCGCCGAGCGAGCGCCTGCGCGCTCGCGAGTGGCGGCTGAGGGCCATCCGGCATGCTTGCCGGATGGCAGCCGCCGTGAAGCGGCGGCCTTGGGGCAGTCATGCTTGCAGCACGCGCGCCGCGAGACGCGGCGCCCATGAACCAGCGATCGTCCGTGCGCAGGCACGGTCGCTCGTCCCGCGGACTCGGACACCTTCGTGCTGCGCACTCCGGAATTCGCCTTTCGGGCGGCCGGGCAGGCTCATCAGGCAACCTTCGTGCTGCGCACTCCGGAATTCGCCTTTCGGGCGGCCGGGCAGGCTCATCAGGCAACCTTCGTGCTGCGCAC
>JAYUSP010000449.1:0-11018 GCA_043755615.1 Betaproteobacteria bacterium | reverse complement strand
AGTCCAGTGCCACAGCCTTGCGCCGCCGCGCGGGAACTCGCGCTGGAACAAGAAAATCTGTACGGCCTGAATCCGACAGCAAGAGCTGCTTGATCGACGGGCGCGCGAGCGCCTGAAGTCTTCGCCATTCGTCCACTGGAATCAGGACCGCGGCTTCGGCACCTCTCTTGGTAACCATCTGAGGACCGTCACTGATGCACGCGTCCAGAAACTCACTGAACCTGGCCTTCGCATCCTGTACTGGCCAAGCTTGCATGCGCACTTTCATCTGACTATGATGCAGACTAGTCTAGCATTTCGGAATGTGGGCGCAACCAGCCATCGAGCTCGGGCTAAACACTCGCCCGAGCTGACCCGCTACGGCATGCGGTGCCTGCGTAGTCAGCTCAGCGAAAACGTTCGGCACCGCCGTCCAGGCCGCCCGAGCTTCGGCGCCGCCCGCGGGCAGCACGCTGCGCAACATCGCTTGCACCGGCTCGGCCATGCCGACGGTGCTGAGCGCCAGGCCGGCCCCACCCGGGCAGCGGACACGGAACAGTTCATCAGCAAAGCTGTGCCGTTGTCGGGATGCTTCACCGCGGCGGCGGTGATCCAGGAGGTGAGCGCGTGCAGTCGATTCCGCGTCATGGGGATGCTCTTGTTGGCAACGGTCGCCTGATGTCGGCCGCGCGCGGTGCGCCTTGACCGAAATCAAGGATCGGAAACGGCCGCAGTTTGATGCTTCGGTGGCGCGGCTGGCGGGTGTAGCACCTGGGTGAACCACCCCCTTGCGGCCGCGCGCCAGTTCGCCAGAATGGAGCATCCGCCGTGCCCTGCGAAACCATGGACAGCACCCAGAGTCTGCGCAACCAGCGGCCCCGCGAAGCGGAGCCGCCGGCGGCCCTGCGCCGCTGGCTGGCGCTGGCAGACATCCACATCGGCGGCTCGCGGCCCTGGGACATGCAAGTCCACAGCCCACGCCTTTATCAACGCCTGCTGACCAGCTGGACCCTCGGTGTCGGCGAGTCGTACATGGACGGCGACTGGGACTGCGAGCGCCTGGATGAGCTGTTTGCGCGGCTGCTGCGCACCGATGTCGAATCGGGCGCGGTCGGGCTGGCGCGCTTGAAGTTGGCTTTGGGCCTGCTGCCGCACTTGTTGAGCAACCCGCAGCGCCCCGAGCGCGCTTTTGTCGTCGGCGAGCACCACTACGACATCGGCAATGACTTGTTCGAGCGCATGCTCGACCCGGCAATGCAGTATTCCTGCGCCTACTGGGCCAGCGCGTCGACTCTTGAGCAGGCACAACAGCACAAGCTGGAAATGATCTGCCAGAAGCTGCAACTGCGGTCCGGCCAGCGCCTGCTCGAAATCGGCTGCGGCTGGGGCGGCCTGGCGCGGCACGCGGCGCAGCACCATGGCGTGCATGTCGTCGGCGTCACCGTATCGCGCGAGCAGCAGGCGCTGGCCGAGGCGCGTTGCGCCGGGCTGCCGGTGCAAATCCGGCTGCAGGATTACCGCGAGATGCAGGGCCCGATTGGCGGCTTCGACCGCATCGTCTCGGTCGGCATGTTCGAGCATGTCGGGCCAAAAAACTATGCCGCCTACTTCGGCGCGGCGCACCGGCTGCTGGCGCCCGACGGTCTGTTCCTGCTGCACACCATCGGCCTGGACCGGCCGCGGCTGCGCACCGACCCGTGGATCGAAAAATATATCTTCCCCGGTGGCAAGCTGCCCGCGGCCAGCGAACTGGCGGCGGCGATCGAAAGCGACTTCGTGCTCGAGGACTGGCACAACTTCGGCCCCGACTACGACCGCACGCTGATGCAGTGGCACGCCAATTTCGAGGCCGCCTGGCCCGATCTGGCGGCCAAATACGGCGAGCGCTTCCACCGCATGTGGCGCTACTACCTGCTGCTGTGCGCAGGCTTCTTCCGCTCGCGCCAGGGGCAGCTGTGGCAGTTGGTGCTGAGCCGGCGCGAGCGCGAGGCGGCCTACCGCTCGGTGCGGCCTTTTTCCGCACCGTGAACTCGGCCGGTCACTCAAGCCAATGTGGCTTTGCCACTTTGCTTCACTTTGCTTGATCGCCACGGGGGGCTGAGCCGGCGCCGGGCGAGCGCCTGCGCGCTCGCGAGTGGCTGGTGAGGGCCGTCCGGCATGCCGGCCGGATGGCGGCCGGCATGCAGTTGGCCTTGCGGCGGTCAATTCCTAGCGACGACCTCGATCGTGCCCTTCATCGTCGGGTGCAGGCCGCAAATGTAGGCAATGTTGCCGGCGGCGTCGAATTGCAGCGCAGCACTCTGGCCCTTGAGCATCAACTCGCTGCGCTGGCTGCTGCCGACGACGTTGACCATGTGCGGCGTATCGTCGGCATTCGTCCAGGTGACCTTTTGCCCGACGCTGACCTTGATCGTGCCCGGGCCAAACGTGAAGCCGTTGATCGCCACATCGGCCGGCCCGCTGCGCGCCATGACTTGTGCCGACGACGGAAAGCTGCCCGCGAGCTTGGCCAGGTTGGTCAGATAGTCGTCCCTGGAAAACGGCAGGTGGCACTGGAAGCAGGCCGTCAGGTTGGCCTTGTCATTGACCTGGCCATCCGGTGTGAAGGACTGGTAGATCCAGTCGCCGTTGCGCACCGCGGCCGGGATCTCGGCGCCCCAGCCGGTTTTCTTTTGCATCGAATTGACGGCGACGAGTTTGTCTTTCATGAAGCGGCCGTTGGCGTCCTTCAAGGGCACCCCGTTGGCGTCGACCTTGGCGGCATACGCGGCCAGCGTGAGCAGCGTGCCGTCGGGCAGCGGCTTGCCTTCGCGCGCGGCCTTGACCACGTCGGCGCTGGTGTAGAACTCGCGGTACTGCTTGGTGTCCGGCCGGTCGACGGTGGCGTACATCACACCCTTGTCCCAGCCTTGCGGGAATTGCAATTTGTTCGCGCCGCTGGGCACCAGCGCCTGGCTCGTGACCTGGGCCGCGGCGAGCAACGCGCTGGCGATGACGGCCACCGTGATCACGCTGCGTTTGAAGGTGCTGATGTTGGGCATGGGTGCTCCTGTTGTTGAAGTCGGGCCGGATTGGCGTCGAGTGGCCGGATCAGGTCATCGCCCCGGAACCTACGCAAACGCGCGCCGCCTGGATCACGGGGTTATCCCGGGCGCAGCAGTTTCGCCACAGCCGGCGCGCGCAGCCGGTAGGCGTCGGGCAAGCCGCTGCCCAGCAGCGGCCGCAGGTAGCGCACAAACGCCTCGGTGATGTTATTCCCGCTAGCGTTGATCAATTCGGCTTCCATGGTGCGGGTCTTGGCCGCCACCGCTTCGAGCGGCTGCAAGACATAGTCAACCGCATAGTCGCCAACACGCCGGATCGCCACCGAGCCGCTGGCGCCACCGCTGGCAAAAGCAAACTGCACCGCGCGCTCGGCGACCTCGCGCGCCTCGCGCTGGTCGACATCGCTGACGCAGCCGAGAAAGCTGCGCTGCAAATAGCCGAAGGTATCGCCGCGCACCCGCTTGATGCCGAGCTTGGACTTGATCTCTTCGCACAGCAGGTCGGCCAGCGCGCCGGTGCCCGACAACTGGACGTTGCCATGCGCATCGCGTTCGACCTGGGTGCTGAGCTGTTGCAGGATCGGCGTGCCCGACGCGTCGTGCACCCCTTCGGAGACCGCCACCACGCAGCGGCCGAGGCGGTCGTAGGTAGCCTTCACATCGGCAAGAAACTGCGCGGTGTCGAAGGTGCGCTCGGGCAGGTAGATCAGGTGCGGGCCGTCGCCGGCATAACGTCGGCCGAGCGCCGAAGCAGCGGTCAGGAAGCCGGCGTGCCGGCCCATCACCACCGCCACATAAACCCCGGGCAGCGACGCATTGTCGAGGTTCGCACCGGCAAAGGCCTGGGCCACAAAACGCGCCGCCGACGGGAAGCCGGGGGTGTGGTCGTTGCCGACCAGGTCGTTGTCGATCGTCTTCGGGATATGCACGCAGCGCAACGCGTGGCCGGCCTTGGCTGCTTCTTCGCTGACGATGCGCACGGTGTCCGATGAATCGTTGCCACCGATATAAAAGAAGTTGCCGATGCCATGTGCACGCAGCACGTTCAGGATCTCCTGGCAGTACTTCAGATCGGGTTTGTCACGCGTCGATCCGAGCGCCGAGCTTGGCGTTGCGGCGACGAGTTCGAGGTTCGCATTGGTCTCCTGCGTGAGGTCGAAAAAATCCTCGTTGACGATGCCGCGCACGCCATGGCGCGCGCCGTAGACATGGCTGACACCGGCACGGCGACGCGCTTCGAGCACGACGCCGACCAGCGACTGGTTGATCACCGCCGTCGGCCCGCCACCCTGCGCGACCAGGACCTTGCATTTGCCTGCAACTGAATCGCCCGCCGTCGTCGTCATCGCCCAACTCCTGAAGTGAATTGCTGCGGATCGTAGCCGCTGGCCGGTGCGGGCCGACGCTGAGCGGTGCTGGCCGGTGCTGGTCGCGATCTGCCGATCTGGGGCCGGATTGCCCGCCTCATCGACATTTGGGCGTCACATCGTCGCAGCACAATCCCGGTCTTCGAGGCGACAACCGACCGCACCACTGGGCGGGCCACCGGAACCCGTACCCGGCGCCGAGATTCAAAGCCGAAAAGCCTGCCCGCGCCCATCCCGAAAGATCGGGATGGCGCGAAGCTCGCCTTTTGCATCCAATCGCCCCGACAGCCACTGCTTCGGGAGCCGCGATTGACTACCCCCCTGACGACCTCGCTGACATCGACCCAGGCGCGCACCGCGCAGGCCATCGTCAACCTCTTCGAAACCAGCCGCGTGCTGGGTGACTACGGCAAGGTCACGCTCATCGACGGTGACACCGGGCACCTGACCTTCGGCCGCTCGCAGACCACGCTCGGCTCGGGCAACCTGCATGGGCTGATCGAGCGCTATTGCCACAACGCCGGGGCGCGCTTCGGGCCGCGGCTGGCCGCCTGGCTGCCCAGGATCAAGGCCATCGACTTCGGCCTGGACCAGGACAAGAAGCTGCACAACGTACTGCGCGCCAGCGCCGACGACCCGGTGATGCGCGAGACCCAGGATGTCTTTTTCGACGAGACCTATTTCCAGCCGGCGATGCGCACCGCCGCGCGCTTCGGCATCCAGACGCCGCTCGGCCGCGCGGTGGTCTACGACTCGTATGTGCACGGCTCCTGGGGCCGCATCCGCGACCAGGTCGCCGGCACCCCGGCGACACGCGGCGAGCAGGTCTGGATCACCGACTACGTCAAGGCGCGCCGCCACTGGCTGGCCAGCAACGGCCGCGCCGACCTGCGTGCCACCGTGTACCGGATGGACGCCTTCCAGCGCCTCATCGACCAGGGTTTCTGGGGCCTGGAGTTGCCGCTCGTCGTGCGCGGGCAGGAGATCTCGGCGCTGTCGCTCAACGGCCTGCCCGAAGGCTGCTACGACGGCCCCGCACCCGGCAGCCGCGCCCTCGAAGTCTCGGCCAGTGCGCCGCTGCCGCGGGGTCTGGACGTCAGACTGGTGCAACTCGGCCTGTCCGACCGCGGCGTCGCCGTCACCGCAGACGGCGTCTTCGGCCGCACATCGGCGAACCTGGTGCGCGACTGGCAGCGCAGCCAGGGGCTGCCGGCAACCGGGATTGCCGATGTGGGGTTGGTGGTTGCGCTGACGGCTTAGGCAACACGTCACCGCACCACCGCAGCACCGTGGCCGAGGCGCTACCGCGGCGCGGTGCGCATCAAATCGACGATCGCGACGGTCTGCGCGCTGACCGTGGTGACACGACACACCAGATCGATGACGCGCTCCTTGTGGTCGGCAAACCGGTAGGTGTCGAACTTGGCGCGGATCGTCGGGTCCTTGGGCTTCTTTTCCTTGTACTGGTCGAGAACCCAGTCGATGGCGCAGCGGTTGCCAAGCTGGTAGGCCCAGGCTGCGGGTGGCACGCCTGAGAGCGTGGTTTCGCTGTCGAGCGTGATGATGCCGGTGGCCTTGTCGGCCTTGAGCGCCGGCTTCGGGCTCTGGCCGGCCGTGGTGCGAGCCGCCGGAGGCGGGCTCACCGCGGTTGGGGCGGGTCGTCCGACAGTATCGTGGCAATGTCGCGCCGCTCGCCCAGCAGGCGGACCATGTCGAGCGTGTCTGTTCCCTCGAAGTAGAACCACTGCAGCGGGAAGCCACTGACGCCCCAGTGGCGCAGGCCGGGTACGTCACCGCGCTCTTGGAAGATGGGCGCGCCGAGGCCCGGCATCGTCACCAGCAAGTCCAGCGCATCGCGCGCCGCATCGAACACAAAACCCAGCGCCGGCCCGCCTTGATCGGCGTACCAAACCACGGCATCGAGCAGGTCCTGCTCGGCCCGAGGCCGAAGGACAGCGCGCTTCACCGGGTCAGGCTCAAGGCTCTTCTGCGCAGCGCGCCCCAATCTTCGGCGCTCAGCTCGCGCGCCGGGCCGGACGCCAACCCGTCCTCAATCAGCGCGCGCAAGCGTCGCTTTGCCTGCTCCTCCTGATCGCGGCGGATCAGGTCGCGCAGGTATTCGCTGGTATTGCCGTACTGGCCGGCGGTGACGCGCTGGTCGATCCAGGCGCGCATCGTCTCCGGCAACGCGATGCTCATGGTGGTGATGCTCATGCCAGCATGGTCGGCCGATTGACAATGGTTGTCAATCCTTGCCGTGCCCTCAAGATCGGCTCAGCGCGGTTTCTTGGCGGCGCGCGCTGGTCTGGCCGCCCCCGTCACCCGCGGCGGCAGGCCGGTGTGCTGGGTGAGCATCCGGCCCTTCGCAATGCCTGCACCGCCCACCGGCGCCACAGTGGAATTCTTGCGGCGAGCACTGACATAACTGCCGTCAGTCACCGGCTGGAAGGTTGGGATGAGCTGGTGTTTGCCATTCCCGATGAGGTCGGCGCGCCCCATGCGCTGCAGCGCTTCGCGCAGCAGCGGCCAGTTGTTGGCGTCGTGCCAGCGCAGAAACGCCTTGTGCAGGCGGCGGCGTTTGTCACCCCGCACGATGTCCACCCGTTCGGCACGCGCAGGGTCGCGGCTGATGCCTTTGAGCGGGTTCAGGTTCGAGTGGTACATCGCGGTCGCGGTGGCCATCGGGCTCGGATAAAACGTTTGCACCTGATCGGCCTTGAAGCCGTTGCGCTTGAGCCAGAGCGCCAGGTTCATCATGTCTTCGTCGCTGGTGCCCGGATGCGCGGCGATGAAATACGGGATCAGGTACTGCTTCTTGCCGGCCTCGGCACTGAACTTCTCGAACATGTTCTTGAAGCGGTCATAACTGCCGATGCCGGGTTTCATCATCTTGGCTAACGGCCCGCCTTCGGTGTGCTCGGGCGCGATCTTGAGATAGCCGCCGACATGGTGCGAGACGAGCTCTTTCACATACTCTGGCGACTGCACCGCGAGGTCGTAACGCAGGCCCGAGCTGATGAGGATCTTCTTCACGCCGCGCAAGCCGCGCGCGCGTCGATAGAGCTTGATCAGCGGATCGTGGTCGGTATTCAGGTTCGGGCAGATGCCGGGGTAGACGCAGCTCGGCTTGCGGCACGCGGCTTCGATCTCCGTGCTCTTGCAGCCGATGCGCCACATATTGGCGGTGGGGCCACCGAGGTCGCTGATGACGCCGGTGAATCCTTTGACGCGGTCGCGGATATCTTCGATCTCGCGCACGATCGAATCTTCACTGCGGCTCTGGATGATGCGGCCCTCGTGCTCGGTGATCGAGCAGAAGGTGCAGCCGCCAAAACAGCCGCGCATGATGTTCACGCTGAAGCGGATCATTTCCCAGGCCGGGATCTTGGTCACGCCGTCGTGGCCACCGGCTTCGTCGGCATAGGCCGGGTGCGGCGCGCGCGCATAGGGCAGGTCGAAGACATGGTCCATCTCGGCCGTGCTCAACGGGATCGGCGGCGGGTTGATCCAGACATCTCTTTCGGCATGCCGCTGCACCAGCGCGCGTGCGTTGCCGGGGTTGGTCTCCAGATGCAGCACCCGGTTCGCGTGCGCATACAGCACCGCATCGCTCTTGACCTGCTCGTAGGCCGGAAGCCGGATCACGGTCTTGTCGCGCGGTGGCATCGTGATGCGGCCGGTCTTGCCGCTGATGTTGCCACCGACGTTGCCACCGCCGTTGCCACCGACCTTGGCACCAACGTTGCCGCCGGCCTTGAGCGACACCGGCATCGCTACCACGACCGCAGCATCGCTGGTCCTGGCTGTCTGCTCGGCAGCACAACTCGTGCCCTGCGCGGCCGCCACTTCGGCCGTCGTCAGGTAGGGGTTGATGTGATCGTCGATGCGCCCGGGCATGTCGACATCGGTCGAGTCGATCTCGAAAAAACCATCCGGCTTGAAGTCGTCGCGGACCATGAATGCGGTGCCGCGCACGTCAGTGATCTGGTGCACCGATTCGCGGCGCGCCAGCCGGTGCGCAACCTCGATGACCGCGCGCTCGGCATTGCCGTACAGCAGCAGGTCGGCCTTGCTGTCGACGAGCACCGAGCGGCGCACCTTGTCCTGCCAGTAATCGTAGTGCGCGATGCGGCGCAGGCTGGCTTCGATGCCGCCAATGACCACCGGCACATCGTTCCAGGCCTGCTTGCAACGCTGGGTGTAAACCAGCGTCGCGCGGTCGGGGCGCTTGCCGCCCACATCGCCCGGCGTATAGGCGTCGTCGCTGCGGATCTTGCGATCGGCGGTGTAGCGGTTGATCATCGAATCCATATTGCCCGCGGCGACGCCGAAGAACAGATTCGGTTTGCCCAGCGCCTTGAACGGCTCGGCGCTTTGCCAGTCGGGCTGCGCGATGATGCCGACGCGGAACCCCTGTGCTTCGAGCGTGCGCCCGATCACCGCCATGCCAAAACTCGGATGGTCGACATAAGCGTCACCGGTGACGATGACGATGTCGCAACTGTCCCAGCCCAGCGACTCCATCTCGGCCCGGCTCATCGGCAAAAAGGGCGCTGGGCCGAAGCGTTTGGCCCAATGCGGACGGTAGGCGGTCAGGGGCTTGGGCGCGGCTAGGCCGGCCGCGTTGGCGGACCAGGCGGGGCTGGTGGATCGGGCTGGGGACGTGGTCATAAAGCGGCTGCGGTCAACCCGGGATTGTCGCCGCGATGCCTAGACCCTGCTGCGCAAGCGGGCCTCGGGCCCGCGTAAGCTTGGTTCGGTGAATCACGACGAAGGCCTACCGATGCCGCCCTGGAGCCCGTTCACCATGATCCGCAGAAACCTGTTACTCGCTGCCCTCGCCGGCCTGGGCATCGTCGAACGCAATACCGCCGGCGCGGCGCCCGGCACGCCAGCGGCGCCCAACGCATCCATCACGCCGATCACGCCGCTGGTGCTGACCGACGCCGAATGGAAATCCCGCCTCACGCCCGAGCAGTACGCCGTGCTGCGCCGCGAATCGACCGAACGCGCGCGCACCAGCCCGCTGAACGACGAAAAGCGCCGCGGCACCTACGCCTGCGCCGGCTGTGACCTGGCCTTGTTCAGCGCCGAGATGAAGTTTGACAGCGGCACCGGCTGGCCGAGCTTTTTCACGACGCTGCCCGGCGTGTTCAAGACCAAGCGTGACTTCGGCCTGATCCTGCCGCGCACCGAGTACCACTGCGCGCGCTGCGGCGGCCACCATGGCCATGTCTTTAACGACGGCCCGCAGCCGACCGGCAAGCGTTACTGCAACAACGGCGTGGCGCTGAAATTCCTGCCCGAGGTGCTGTCGTGATGCGCCGCGGCGGCGTCTTTGCCGGGTTGACTTTGCTCGCCGCGATACTGCTGGCGATGGGCGCCGCGGTGTCGCAGACAAACCCACCAACGCCAACGCCGGCCGCCGCGCCGGCCGGGCTGGCCAACGCCGCCGGCAGTGCTCGCGCCACCTTTGCCGGGGGCTGCTTCTGGTGTGTCGAGGCCGATTTCGACAAGCTGCCCGGTGTGCTCTCGACGAGCTCGGGCTACATCGGCGGCACGGTCGTCAACCCGAGCTACAACCAGGTCGCGGCCAAGGGCACCGGCCATGCCGAAGCGGTGGAAATCCGCTACGACCCGGCGCGGGTGAGCTACGAACAACTGCTCGTGCACTACTGGCGCACGATCGACCCGACGACAGTGGACCGCCAGTTCTGCGATGCCGGCTCGCCCTACCGCAGCGCGATCTTCACGCACGACGCGGCGCAACTGGCCGCGGCCAAGGCGTCGCTGGCAGCGCTGGAAAAATCCAAACCCTTCAAGGAGCCGATCGTCACCCAGATCGTTCCCGCGACCACCTTCTACCCGGCCGAGGACTACCACCAGGATTACTACCTGAAGAATCCGGTCCGCTACAAGGTCTACCGCACGGGCTGCGGGCGCGATGCGCGGTTGAAGCAGCTCTGGGGCAGCGCGAAGTAAACCGAGCGGCGAGTTCAAGTGGGCAGGCGCGCGCTGACCTCGAGCCCCGGCGCCGCGTCGCGGAACTCCAGGCTGCCGCCATGCGCCTGCGCGACCAGCCGGCACAGATGCAGGCCCAGGCCGACACCACCCTCGGCGCGGGTGCGGGCACTGTCGGGTCGGTAGAACGCCTCGCCGAGTCGAGCCTGCTGCCCGGCCGCCACGCCCGGGCCGTGGTCACGCACGCCAATGACCAGCGCGGGGCCTTCGCGGCGGGCAAATACCTCTGGCGGCAGCGCCGCCGCGCCGCCGTGGCGCAGCGCGTTGTCAATCAGGTTGCGCAGCAGCAGCTTGATGCGCACGCCATCCAGCGGCCAGGGCCCGAGCTGTTCGTCCAGGTGAAGTGTTAGCTGCCTGCCGGCGAAACTCGCGGCGACCACCTCGCGCACCAGCGCCGGCACATCCACCGGCGCGGTCAACAAGGCGCGGTGGCCGTCGGCCAGGCGTTCACTTTCCAGCAGGTCGGTGATCAGGTCGCGCATCTCGCCCAGGTCGCGCAGCAGCGCCGTGCGCGCCTCGCTTTCATCGACCAGTTCGGCATTCACCCGGGCGCGCGTCAGCGGGCTGCGCAACTCGTGGCTGATCGCCAGCAGCAGTGCGCGCTTGG
>JAYUSP010000448.1:0-3559 GCA_043755615.1 Betaproteobacteria bacterium | reverse complement strand
CTGGCAGCCGCCGTCGGCGGGGGTGACCGACGCGCGTGCGATCAGCGCTTCGGTGAGCCGCACCGCCTCGGTCATGTCTTTACGATCCAGGGCGGCGGTGGTGGCGCGCCGCCCCCCGTGCCCGGTCGCACATCGAGCGTGATCTCGGTGAAGGTCGTGGTTTCGGGTTCTTCTTCCTTGCGCACGGCCTCGGTCGGGCTGCCGACGGGGTCGTTCTGCAAGCGCCACATCAGGTTCGTTGGCGAGTCGGAGTGCGACAGCGCCTCGTCGCGCGCGACGACGCCGGTGTTGATCAAACGCGCCAGGTCTTGCTCGAAGGTCTGCGACCCCAGCGCCATCGAGTTTTCCATCGCCTCCTTGACACCGCTGAAGTTGCCGGCCTCGATGAGCTCCGACGTGAGCTTGGTATTGAGCAGCACTTCGACCGCGGGCACACGCCCGCCGGCGGTGGCCCGCAACAGGCGTTGCGAGATGATGGCTCTCAAGCCGGCGGCCAGATCGGCGAGCAAAGCCGAGCGCGCTTCTGGGGCATAAAAACTCAGGATCCGCCCGAGCGCGTGGTAGCTGTTGTTGGCGTGCAGCGTGGCGACCACGAGGTGCCCCGAAAGCGCATATGAAATCGCCGCGGTCATCGTCTCGCGGTCGCGGATCTCGCCGATCAGGATCACATCCGGCGCCTGGCGCAAGGCGTTGCGCAGCGCGACCTGCACCGACGTCGTGTCGCGCCCGACCTCGCGCTGGTTGACGATCGACTTCTTGTTCGTGAACAAAAACTCGATCGGGTCTTCGATGGCCAGGATATGCCCGGTCATCTGCTGGTTGCGCCACTCGAGCATCGATGCCAGCGTCGTGCTCTTGCCGGTGCCGGTGGCGCCGACCATCAGGATCAGGCCGCGTTTTTCGAGAATCAGGGTCGACAGCGAAACCGGCACGCCCAGCGTGTCGAGCGCCGGGATCTCGGTCGGGATGCAGCGGAATACCGCCGCCAGCGAGCCGCGCTGGCGAAACGCCGACAGCCGGAAACTGCCGACCTTGGGGATGCCGATGCCGACATTGAGCTCGTTGCTGTCTTCGAGCTCCTCGAGCTGCTGCGGCGTCAGCAGCTCGCCGAGCAGCGAGCGCACCTGCGCCGGTGTCACGAGCTGATCGCTGAGCTGCATGATCTGCCCGTTGATCTTGATCAGGATCGGCGTCTGCGCCGAGATGTAGACATCGGAGGCGCTTTTTTCCGCCATCAGGCGAAGCACCTTTTCCATATTTCCGCTCATGCCGGCCTCCCTAGCCACTGGTTGCGAACGATCGCTCGACGATCGCCGGCGATCACGCCCGCAGCAACTCGTTGATGCTCGTCTTGGCGCGGGTCTGCGCATCCACCTTCTTGACGATGACGGCGCAGTACAGGCTGTGCGTGCCGTCGGCCGACGGCAGGTTGCCGCTCACCACCACCGATCCCGCGGGGATGCGGCCGTAGCTCACGCTGCCGGTGGCGCGGTCGTAGATCTTGGTGCTCTGGCCGATATACACGCCCATGCTGATGACCGAGTTTTCTTCGACGATGACACCTTCGACAACTTCGGATCGGGCGCCGACAAAACAGTTGTCTTCGATGATCGTCGGGTTGGCCTGCAGCGGCTCGAGCACGCCGCCGATGCCCACGCCACCCGACAGGTGCACACCTTTGCCGATCTGCGCGCAGGAGCCGACGGTGGCCCAGGTGTCGACCATCGTGCCTTCGTCCACATAGGCGCCAATGTTCACGTACGACGGCATCAGCACCACGTTCCTGGCGATATAGCTGCCGCGCCTCGCCACCGCAGGCGGCACGACACGCACGCCGGTGGCGCGCATCCGGGCTTCATCAAGATGCGAGAACTTGAGTTTCACCTTGTCGAAAAAGCCCAGGTCGCCGGCACGCATCAGCTGGTTGTCGTTGAGGCGAAAGCTCAGCAGCACCGCCTTCTTGACCCACTGGTTCACGGTCCATTGGCCGACACCTTGGCGCTCGGCAACCCGCAGCCGGCCGGCGTTGAGATCGGCAATCACATGCTCGACCGCATCGCGGATCTCGGGCGACGAGGTCGCGTTGATCTCGGCGCGGCCTTCCCAGGCGAGATCGATGAGGTTCTGCAGTTGTTGGCTAGTCGCGTGGGTCATGGTGCGGGTTTCGTTTCGGTGGGGTTTTCTCTGAAATATTGGACGATGCGCTCGGCGGCTTCGGCACAGTCGTCGATGCTGGCCACCAGAGCCAGCCGGACGCGGCCGGCCCCCGGGTTGACGCCATGTGCTGGCCGCGCCAGCAGGCTGCCTGGCAAGACCTGGACATTGTATTGACCGAGCAAACCCAAGCCGGCGGCGACATCGTCACCGACTTCGCTGCCTGCGCCTGCGCCGGCGCCGGCACGCGCGGGCGCGGTCGTGTGCGCGGTCATGTTCGAACCCCGCAGCCCAGCCCAGAGGTAGAAGCCGGCGTCGGGCAGTTGCACATCCAGCACTTCGGCCAGTCGCGGCGTCACCTGCAAAAACTTCGTCCGGTAGAGGTCGCGATTGGCGACGACATGGGCTTCGTCGTTCCACGCCGCGATGCTGGCGCGCTGCACCAGCGGGCTCATCGCGCTGCCGTGGTAAGTGCGGTAGAGCAGAAAGTCTTTCATCAGCCGGGCATCACCGGCGACAAAACCCGAACGCAGGCCGGGCACGTTGCTGCGCTTGGACAGGCTGGTAAAGACGATCAATCGTTCGAAATCCTTGCGCCCGAGCGCCTGTGCCGCTTCCAGCGCACCCAGCGGCGGCTCGTCGCGGAAATAGATCTCCGAATAACACTCGTCGCTGGCAATCACGAAGCCGTGGCGGTCGCTCAACTCGAACAGCATCTGCCATTCGGCCAGCGGCATCACCGCGCCGGTCGGGTTGCCCGGCGAGCAGACGTAGAGCAGTTGGGTGCGGGACCAGGTTGCAGCGTTGATCTGGTCCCAGCGCGCGGCGAAGTGCGCGCTCGGGTCGCTGTTGGCAAATGCCGTCTGCGCACCGGCGAGCAGCGCTGCGCCTTCGTAGATTTGATAAAAAGGATTCGGGCTGACGACGGTGGCGCCGGCTCGCGTCGGGTCGACCACCACTTGCGCGATCGCAAACAACGCCTCGCGCGAGCCGTTCACCGGCAGCACCTGCGTCGTCGGGTCGAGCTGCACGCGGTAACGGCGATGCACCCAGGCGGCAAACGCTTCACGCAAGGCCGGCTCGCCGGCGGTGGCGGGGTAGGTCGACAAGCCCGGCAGCGCCGCGACGATCGCCTCTTTGATGAGTGCCGGCGTCGCGTGGCGCGGCTCGCCAATGCCCAGCCCGATCGGCCGCAGGCCCGCCGGCGGCACGACACTGCCGCTGATTTCTCGCCAGCGCTCGAAGGGGTAGGGGTGCAGGCGCCGCAACAAAGGATTCATCAGGCGATTATCCGGCGGCGCTGCGGTGCCGCAGGGGTTGTTGCCGGTGCTGCTGCCGGTTGCCGTGCCGCGCCGAATGCGGCGATGATCGCGGCCATGCCGACCTGGACCTCATCCCGCTTTGC
>JAYUSP010000447.1:0-11048 GCA_043755615.1 Betaproteobacteria bacterium | reverse complement strand
AGGCGGCGAGCATCGCGCGGTCGTCGACGCCGGCGCGGATCATCATGCCGACGCGGGTGCGGTTGAGCAGCAGCCACAAACCGATGCCGATGGCGATGCCAAAGCCGAGCAGGCTCAAGCGGTACGCCGAGTACGCATTGATCAGCGGGATGCCGCGGATGGGGCCTTGCAGCCAGGCCGGCGCTTCCATCTGGTGCACCTGGCCGGTGAAGACCCACAACAGGATGTCGGCGATCACGATCGACAGCCCGATCGTGACCATCGTCTGGCGCAGCTCCTGGCCCTGCATGTGGCGCAGGATCAGCACCTGGATCAGCAATCCCGCCACCGCGGCGGCAGCAAAACCCGCTGCCACGGCGAGCACCCACCAACCGGTGCGCTCGGCGACGATGAAAGCGACATAACCACCGAGCAGGTACAGCGACCCATGCGCAAGATTGACATTGCGCATCAAGCCGAAGACCAGCGTGAAGCCGCTGGCGACAATGAAATACAGTGACGCCAGCGTCAGCGAATTGAGCAGCGTGACGAAGTACAGGCGGGTGTTGTCGAACATCGCCCACAGCGAGAAGACCGCTATCGGGCCACCGACCAGCAGCCACAGCGCGAGGCGCTCGTTGCGAGTCATCAGGCAACCTCCACGCTGCGCGCTGCGGTGTTCGCCTTGGGATCGGCCCGGCGACTCACGCGGCGCGCTCCCAGCGCCGATGTGACGCGATATCGGGCGCCTTGGCAAAGACACCATCCTTCATCACCGCGAGGATGCGTTTCGGGTCGCGCAGGATCGACAGGTTCGCCAGCGGGTCGCCGTCGACGAGCAGCAGGTCGGCCAGATAACCGTCCTTCACCAGGCCCAGTTCGTCGGGCCGCATCATGATCTGGCCGCCGTACAGCGTCGTCGAGCGGATCGCCTCCATCGGCGTGAAGCCGAGGTACTTGACGAAGAACTCGAGGTCGCGGGCATTCTGGTAATGCGGGTTGAATGCAAAACCGTAATCACCGCCGGGCAGCACGCGCACGCCACGTTTGTGCATCTTCGACAACGACTCGATCGCCGCTTCCCACTCACGCTGGTAGCCCATGCCGGTGGCCACTTCTCGCGTGATGCCCCAGCGGTCGGACTCGTTGAGCAGCGCGTAGATGATGCCGATGCCGGGCGCGACAAAGATGCGGTCCTTGGCTTCTTCGAGCATGTCCAGCGTTTCGGTATCGGTATAACTGGCGTGGTAGATGAGCTGCACACCATGGCGCAGCGCCTGCTTCACGCTGGCGGCGGAGCGGGCATGCACGATCGCGCGCTTGCCACGCATGCGCACCTCCTCCATCGCCGCGGCGACTTCGGCATCGGTCATCCAGGTCGTCTCGGCCGGCGAATCGGGGGTGAAGTTGTCGCCCGACAGATTCATCTTGATCGAGTCGACCCCGTATTTGAGGAACATGCGCACGACCTTGCGCATTTCCTCGGCGCCGTTGACGTTGACCCCGAAGCTGAACTCGGGGAACGGCAGGTGCGGCAGGGTCTCGTCACCAAGGCCGCCGGGCACCGTGATCTCCTGGCTCGCGGCGAGATAACGCGGGCCCGGGATCTGGCCGGCATTGATCGCATTGCGGATCACGACATCGAGCTGCGGCTTGGCACAGGCGGCGCCGACGCAGGAAGTGAACCCGGCTTCGAGATATTTTTTCGCGACCTTGGCACACCACAGCACATGCTCTTCGAGCGGCATCTGCTGGATGCCGGACAGCGTGGCGGAGTCGTTCCACGAAAAGTGGGTGTGCGCCTCGCACATGCCGGGCATCAGCGTCGCGCCGGCAGCGTCGATGACCTGCGCGTCCGCGGCCGAGATCGATGAGCTGCCACGTCCGACTTGGGCGATGCGATGGCCTTGCACCAGCACGCTGCCGGTGTAGGGGTTGGCGCCGCTGCCGTCGAGGATGCGGACGTTGGTGAAGAGTGTCGAATTCATCGCAATCTGCTCCTGACCTCAGGCCGCCCAGCGGCTTGCGGTGCGTGCTGCGGTGCGTGTGGCCAGCCCCGACTCGCGCCGTGGCGGCGCACGGTGGAACTCGCCGTCTTTCATCACCGCCAGGATGCGCGTCTTGTCCTGCAGCACGGTGATATCGGCGAGCGGGTCGCCGTCGATGAGCAGGATGTCGGCCAGACAGCCTTCGCGGATATAGCCGAGTTGTTTGTCGCCCATCTTCATCATCGGCGCGCCCCAGGCGGTGGCCGAGAGCAGTGCTTCCATCGGGCTCATGCCGACCCATTTGACGAAGTACTCCAGGTCTTTCGCATTCGTGCCATGCGGCGTCCAGGCAAAACCGTAGTCACCGCCGGGCAGGATGCGGATGCCACGTTTGCGCATCGCACGCATCGAGCCGACTGCCGCTTCGAGCTCGCGGTGGTAACCCATCTTCTTGGTGACTTCGGGTGTCAGGCCCCATTCGCTGGCGTGGTGGCAGGTATTGATCAGCCAGGCCAGGCCGGGCGCGACAAAGTGCTTGAACTTGGCTGCCTCCAGCATGTCGAGCGCTTCTTCGTCGCAAAAACTCGCGTGATAAATGACCTCGATGCCGAGCCTGACGCAGGTCTTCACGGCCCAGGTCGAACGGGCATGCGCCGCGACGCGCTTGCCCCAGGCCTTGGCCTCCTGCACGCAGACCCGCACCTCTTCTTCGGTGAACTGGCTCATCTCGCTGGGCATGCCGGTGATCGACTCGCCTGACAGATTGATCTTGATCGAATCGACGCCGTACTTGGCCATCATGCGCACGCAGCGGCGCATCTCCTCGGCACCGCTGACCACCGCGCCGAATGCAAATTCGGGTTGCGGCAGATGCGGCGCGGTGGTGTCGCCGAGCCCGCCGGGCACGGTGATCTCTTGCCCCGCGGCCATGTAGCGGGGCCCTTGAATCGTGCCGTCGTTGATCGCATTGCGCGTCACGACATCGAGCCGCGGCTTGGCGGCCGCCGCGCCGACACACGAGGTCCAGCCCATATCGAGATAGATCCGGGCAACCTGGGCACACCACAGGATGTGCTCTTCGGGCGGCATGCGCTGGATCGACTCCAGCGTCGGCTGGTTGTTCCACGAAAAGTGCGTATGCGCCTCGACCATGCCGGGCATCAAAAAGGCCCCCGCGCCGTCAATCACCTGCGCGCCCATCACCGGCGTGCTGCGGGCGCCGAAGCTGGTCTTGACGACACGCGAGATGCGGTTGCCCTGGACCAGCACGTCGCCAGTGAACGGCGCCTCGCCGCCGCCGTCGAAGATGCGCACATTGGTGAACTGCACGTCGGCCATCGCGTGGATTCTTTCAGCGTTGGGTGGACAAGTGAAAGTCGCGCAGCTCACGCTGGCATTCTTCGGGCCGCTCGACGGGTGTCCAGTGGCCGCAGGCTGGCAACACCACCACGCGCACCGACGGCGCCGCGTGCAGCCGCTGGGCAAGAGAACGCACCGCCTGCGGCGGCGCGACGCCGTCTTCGTCGCCGGTGACCAGCAGCACCGGTGCGCCGATGCCCTCCACCGCGGCCGGTTGCGCCGCGGCGAGTGCGTCGCAACTGCGGGCGTAGGCTTCGGCCTCCTGGCGCATCAGGCTTTCGCGCACCAAGGCCACCGCCAGTGGCAAGCGCTGTCGGGTATCGGCCGAGAGCGACACATTGATCAACGCATCGGCGATCTGCTGCATGCCGGCAGCGCCTTCGCTGCGCGCCTTGTGTGCACGTGCGCTGATCGCCGCCCGCGCCACATCCGGCGGCGTGATCAGCGGCCCGAACAGGGCCAGACTGCGCACCAGCTTCGGCGCGGCAGCAGCCAGATGCTGGCAGACGATGGTGCCCAGCGAATGCCCGACCCAATGCGCGCGCGTGACGTTCAGGCGCGCGCAAACCGATTGCAGGACATCGACAAAACGCTCGATCGACAGCAGCCCTTCGGCACGCTGCGATCGGCCGCTGCCGGGCAGGTCGATGCGGATCACACGCTGGCGCACGAGCGCCGGCATCAGGGGCGTGAAGGTATTCGAGCTGCCGCCCAGGCCATGCACGCAGAACACGGCGTCGCCCTCACCGGCTTCTTCGACGGCGACGCGGTCAATGAGATGCAGCGCCATCGCGGTTGGGCCCGTCTACTCGAAGCGGTTTTCGATGACACCGATGCCATCGATTTCGATGCGCACCACATCACCGCGCTGCAGCCACTTCGGTGGCTTGAACCCCATGCCGACCCCCGCCGGCGTGCCGGTGGCGATGACGTCGCCGGGGTACAGCGTGATGCCCCGCGAGCAGGTCTCGATCAGCGTCGGGATGTCGAAGATCATGTCGCGGGTGTGGCCGTCCTGGCGCAACTCACCGTTGACCCAGCCCCGCACTCGCGTATCGCGGCCGTCCATCTCGTCGGCGCTGACGATCCACGGCCCCATCGGGCAGAAGGTGTCGAAGCTCTTGCCCAGGTCCCACTGTTGATGGCGCACCTGCACGTCACGCGCACTGACATCGTTGACGATGGTGTAGCCGAAGACATGGTCCATCGCCCGCGCGCGCGGGATGTCGCGGCCGCCGCGGCCGATGATCACCGCCAGCTCGGATTCGTAGTCAATCTGCGACGTCACCGCCGCCCCCGGCAGGCGCACCACATCGTGCGGCCCGATGACACATTCGGGCAGCTTGGTGAAGACGATCGGCCAGGCGTCCTTCTCTGGCAGGCTGTCGCGGAAGACGGTGGTCGCCAATTCGGCGGCATGTTCACGGTAGTTGCGGCCGGCACAAAAGAGGCTGCGCAGCGGCTGGGGCAGCGGCGCGCGCAGGCGCACGACCTCGGTCGGCAGCCGCGTGCCAGCCGCTGCCGGCAGGGTGGTGCCGCAGGCGAGTTGCTGGACCAGGCCGAGTGCGCCACGCGAGGCATCCACCAGCGCCAGCGGCGTGAGCTCGCGCCCATCGGCCGACACCAGGCCGACCTGGTCCCGTCCACCCCAACTCCAGCTTGCAATGCGCATCGACCCGGGCCTTTTTTGAACGCTCCGACGTGATTTTGCTTTTGAGACTTGCATCTCAAAATGGAACTGGCGCATCATAGGGGCGGGTCTGCCGCGCCGCAATCGCAAGCAGGCCCGGAACAGACCGTGTTAACCCGAAGCCGACGTACTGAGAGCGCTCGCCTTCGCCTGCAATCCGTCCATGCCATGGTTCGACTCAAACACAAACTCTCCGAACCACCGCAGCCACCAGACCGCGGTGTGCGCGCATCGACCTTCAAGCTCCTGCTCGAAACGGCAATGGATGTGATTCACCAGGACGGCCATATCCCGACGGTGGCCGAAGTCGCGGTGCGCTCGAAGGTCTCGCGTGCCACCGCCTACCGCTACTTCCCCAGCCGCAGCGCGCTGATCACCGCGGTCATCGATACCTCGCTCGGCCCGGTGCGCAGTTTTGCGTCGGACAACGCCGACGGCCGCGAGCGGGTGCGCGAGTTGTTCGTGCAGACCTTTCCGCGCTTCAAGGAATTCGAGCCGCAACTGCGCGCAGCGATGCAGTTGTCGCTGGAGCAATGGGCGCTCGAGCGCGCCGGCCTGCTCGAAGAAGAACCCTACCGCCGTGGCCACCGGGTGCGCATCCTCGAACATGCGATCGCACCGCTGGCGCCACTGCTGCCGCAAACCGTGCGCGACCGTCTGCACCATGCCCTGTCGGTGGTCTATGGCATCGAGCCGTACATCATCCTGAAGGATATCTGGGGCTTGCGCGCACGCGAGGTCGAGCGCACTGCGCTGTGGATGGCCGATGCGCTCATCGACGCCGCGCTGCGCGATGCTGGTGTGGCAAGCAGCAAGATCGCCGGTGCGCCCAAAGCGCGGCGCGCGCGCTGAGCCATCGGCCGCAGCGAGCAGGCACCGCCACCTTCCAGCCGCGCCATCCGCACCAGCCACGCGCAGCGCCCAACAACGTCGATGCACCGACGCAGTGCCGAACACGACGAAGTCGCCGCCGCGCTGATGGCGATCGGCGACCCCGCGCGCGGCGAAGCGATCCAGCTTGATCGCGGCTCGGCTTTGCAGCACCTGGGCATCGGTTTCCCGACCCTGCGCTCGCGCGTGAAAGCGGGGTTTTCGTTCTCACGATCGCCGCCCGCCGAGGTGCTGAACATCTGGGACACGCTGTGGCGCACCTCACCCTATGGCGACGTGCTGTTCGCCGCGCTGGCCTACGTCGAGCCGATCGTCAAGCGCAGCCAGACGCCGCCGGCGCTGGTCTGGCCCGTCGTGTGCGGCTGGGCCGCGCGCATCGACAACTGGTGCCACAGCGACATGCTCAGCGGCATCTATTCGCGCTTGCTCGAAGCAGATTTCGAGGCCGTTTATCCGCAGCTCCAGGCCTGGAACGCTGCCGCGCAAAGTGAATGGTCGCGCCGCCTGTCGCTGACCAGCCTGATCCACTACAGCGGCAAGAACGCGGTCTTTCTGCCGCCGGAACGGACACTGCCGCTGGTCGAGAACTGCATTGCCGACCGCCGCAAACATGTCGAAATGGCAGTCGGCTGGGTGCTGCGCGAGTCGATGCGGGCCTATCCCGAAAGGATCGCGCGGTTCCTTGACGAGCACGCGGCGGCGATGAGCGCGCGCGCTTTTGCCCGCGCCATCGAGAATCTCGCGCCACAGGAGCGAAACCGTCGCCTGGCAGCGCGCAAGGCCGGCACCGCTGCCGCCGGCCTTGCTGGGCGATTGCGATAGCGCGCCTTGGGCCTTCACCGGCCCCTCAAGGCGCCGGCTTTCTGGCAGCACCATCGGTCGCGCCCGCGAGGATGTCGACGTCGACTTGCAAAAAGAAGTGCGGCAGGGCCGTGAGGAACGGCGCCTGGTGGTGCCGCTCGAAGCCCAGGCAATGCCCGATGCAGGTCGCTCACCGGCCTTCGCCGCCGTCGATGTGCCCACTCCAGCGGCCACCGGGTGAATAGGCATGCGACGCCAGCAGTTTACGAACGCACTGGCAGCAACTCAATCGTTGGACTCAGGCGTTGCCTCCATCTAAAGGGTTAGCACCAGTAGACCCGATGCTTGTGGACTCCGCAAACTGCATAGGTATGCGGTTGGCCTGCAAGGGCGTTAGAAAAACCATGCAAAAGATCAGTTCGCCGTGATCCGAGACCTCAAGCGCGGCCGGGATGCCGCACGCTGGCCGAAGCCGACACCCAGGTGCGCACCACTGTCGAGGCCATCGTGAAGGATACCGAGCCGCGTGGCGACGACGCTGTGCGCGCGTATTCTCGCGCCAGATCGATTCCCGCCTGACCCAGGGCGCCGTCAAGGACTGAGTTTCCGATCACTTTTCATAGAAGGACCAAACCATGCAAAGACGTCAGTTGATCCAGATCGCAGCGGCGGCCGGCCTGCCCGCGGTCCTGGCCGCGCAGCGCGCGCAGGCGCAAAACCAGGCGCCGCTCAAACCCGGCAAACCGTTTGCGGGTGCCACCGTCAACGTGCTCACTGTGGTGGCCCCGCAGTTCAGCGCCCACGAAGCCAAGCTGGCCGACTTCGAGGCGCTGACCGGCATCAAGGTCAAGTACCAGTACGTGCCGTTTGCGAGCACGCGCGAAAAACTCACCGCCGAACTGGTGGCGCAGACCGATCAGTACGACGTGCTCAGTGTGATGGATGTCTGGGGGCCGGCGCTGGTCAACCTCTTCGAGCCGCTGAACGACCGGCTGGCCGAGAAAAAACTTGATCTTGCGTCGATCTACCCACACGCCCATATGCGCGCCGCGCGCGACGGCAACGGCGCCGGCAAGAACATCCTCGGCTTCCCGATCCGCGGCCATGTGCAACTGCTCTTCTACCGCAAGGATGTCTTCAACCGGCTCGGCCTGAAGGTGCCCGAAACCTGGGACCAGATGGTCGACATCGGCAAGCAGGTGCAGGCCAAGACCGAGCTGTCGGGGGTCGCGATGTACTACGGCAAGACCGCGGGCCAGAACCTGATGATCTGGTTCAACTATCTCTGGGGCATGGGCGGTGAGCTGCTCGACGCCAAGGGGCAACCGGCGTTCAACTCGCCGCAAGGCGTGGCCGCGACGCAGGCCTACATCGACGTGCTGCTTAAGCACAAGGTCGCACCCGCCGGGTCGGCATCGTTCAACGAGACCGATGCCGTGAATTCGGTGGCCCAGGGCAAGAGCGCCATGGTGCCGGTGTGGTGGTGGCGCTATGCCGGGCTGACTGATGCCAAGACCTCGACCCTCAAGCCCGATCAGATCGGCTTCGCACCATTGCCGTCGATGCCGGGCAAGGAGGCCACGACCTACACCAACAGTTGGTTCTACGGCATCAACCGCAGCAGCAAGCGCAAGGATGCGGCGATGGAGTACCTGACCTGGCTGTCGCAACCCGAGATCGAACGTTCGGTGCTGCTCGACCGCAGCCGCAACGAGGTTGTCGCGGTGCAGACACGCAACCTGATCGACGCCGATGTCAACTTGCGTTACGGCGGCATGCACCTGTTCGGCGCGCAGGCGCTCAAGGGTGCCAAGGGCACGCCGCTGTTCCCTCAATGGGCCCAGGTCAGCGACGTGCTCGAAGCCACCATCAGCGAGCTCGCCTCGGGCCAGTCGGCGGTCAAGCCGGCGCTGGACGCCGCGGCCTTGCGTGTGCGCCGCGCTTTGCGCTGAAGGCGCTGGGCGAAACGCGTAAGGCGCAAGGCGACGGCCCTTCGGCAAAGGCTGACTTCGGTGCTGCGGCGAATTCCGATCCACGTCTGGCTGCTCGCGCCAGCCCTGCTCTTCGTGGCGGGGATGGCGCTGTTCCCGCTCGTCTACTCGCTGCTGCTGAGCCTGCGCGAGTGGAAGCTCGCACAGAGTGCGGTGCCCGGGCCCTGGATCGGGTTCGACAACTATGTCAACCTGCTCACCGACGACCCGGAATTTGTCGACTCGATCCGGGCCACGCTGGTCTTTGTGGTTGCCGATGTCGTGGCCACGCTGTTGATTGCGCTCGGCGTGGCCCTGCTGATCCAGCGCGCCGGGCGCATCAACTCGCTGGCGCGGGTGCTGCTGATCCTGCCCTTTGTCATGAGCCCGGCGCTGATCGGGATCTCGTTCCGCTTTTTCTTGAACCCCGAGTTCGGCATCGCGCAGCATGTCATCGGCCTGCTCGTGCCCGCGCTGCAGGGCAAAGTCTGGCTCGCCGACGCGACCTTGGCGATGGTCGCCGTGGTGGCGTCGGATGTCTGGCACTGGGCACCCTACATGACGCTGGTGATCCTGGGCGGGCTGGCATCGATCCCGGTGGAGACCGAAGAAGCTGCGCGCATCGACGGCGCCTCCAGCTGGGCCGTCTTTCGCGACGTGACGCTGCCGCAGTTGATGCCGGTGCTGGGCGTCGTCGTCGTATTGAAGACAGTCTTCGCGCTGAAGGCCTTCGATACGATCTACACGCTGAGCAATGGCGGCCCGGGCAACACCACGCAGACGCTGGCCTACTTTGTCTACCAGACCGCGTTCAACTATTACGAGATGGGTTATGCCGCGGCGGCGGCGTATGTCTTGACGGCGGTGCTGCTGGTGTTGTCGATCTTCTACCTGCGCCTGGTATTCAGAAAATGAGTGCGCTCGCCCACCCGGCCAGCGCTGCCGGATACCACGCACCCCGCGCCGAGCGGGCACTCGACTGGCTGCGCCAGCTCGCGGTTTTTGTCGTCATCGCGGCAATCGTATTGCCGATCGGCTGGATCGTGCTCACCGCCTTCAAGCTGCCGCGCGACGTCTATTCGCTCGACACCGCGCTGTGGTTCACGCCCACGCTGGAGAACCTGGGCACGGTTTTCGAACACCCCTGGAACCTGGGCTCGAAAATCGTCAACAGCCTGCTCGTCGCGACCGGCGTGGTGCTGCTGGCGGTGCCGATGGCCACGCTCGCGGCCTACGCTTTTTCGCGCTTCGATTTCCGCTTCAAGCAGGCGATCTTTCTGGTCGTGATTGCCTCGCAGTTCATCCCGGCGGCGGTGATCGTGCTGCCCTACTTCGTAATGTTCAAGCAGGCCGGGCTGCTCGACACCAGAACCGCGCTGGTGCTCGTCAATCTTTCGATCGTGCTGCCCTATGCGGTGTGGATGATCAAGGGATTCATCGATGCCGTGCCGATCGAGATGGACGAATCAGCAATGGTCGACGGCGCCGAGCGCTGGCGCGTGATTGGCGAAATCGTGGTGCCGGCGGCGCTGCCCGGGATCATCACCGCGGCCGTCTTCAGCTTCACGCTGACCTGGAACGAGTTCCTGTTTGCGCTGATCATCTCCAAACAGGATGCGCTGACGCTGCCGATCGGGCTGATCGGCTTTCGCACCGACCGTGGTGACCTCTGGGAGCTGATGGCCGCTGGCGGCATCCTGATCACGGCGCCGATGTTCCTGATCTCACTCGCCGTGCACCGCCAGTTCATCGGCAGCCTGACTGCCGGCGCGGTACGTTGAGGGCGGCGACATGACCACCATCCGGCTTAGCGGCATCGACAAATTTTTCGGCCCGGTGCAGGTCGTCAAGGCCCTCGACCTGACTGTCGCCGACCGCGAATTTCTGGTCCTGCTCGGACCCTCGGGATGCGGCAAGACGACCACCATGCGCATGGTCGCCGGGCTTGAGAACCCGACCCGCGGTGAGATCGCCTTTGACGGCCAGCGCGTCAACGAAGTGCCGACCCGGCAACGCGACGTCGCGATGGTGTTCCAGAACTACGGCTTGTATCCGCACCTGACGGTCGAACAGAACATCGCCTACCCGCTCAAGCTGCGCGGCGTTGAAGCCGGTGCGCGCGCCGCGCAGGTGCGGCGTGCGGCCGACCGGGTCGAGCTCGGGCCGTACCTGGCGCGCATGCCACGCGAGCTGTCGGGTGGCCAGCGCCAGCGCGTCGCGCTGGCACGCAGCATCGTGCGCCAGCCGCGGGTCTTTTTGATGGACGAGCCGCTATCCAACCTGGACGCCAAGTTGCGCGTGGTCGCGCGCGCGCAGATCAAGCACCTGGCGCTCGAGTTGGCGGTGACAACGATCTACGTCACCCACGAC
>JAYUSP010000446.1:0-3582 GCA_043755615.1 Betaproteobacteria bacterium | reverse complement strand
AACGCCAAGCGCACGCGGTGCGCCACCGCCGCAAAATTCGCCGTCTCGCGGATATCGAGCCGACGCCCCGCCGGCAGTTCGTTCGCGATGACCTCGAGGATGCGCCCCGGCCGCGGGCTCATGACGACGATACGGTTGGACAAAAACACCGCCTCGCTGATCGAGTGGGTGACGAAGATCACCGTCTTGGCGGTGCGCTCCCACAGCCGCAGCAACTGTTCGTTCAAATGGTCGCGGGTGATCTCGTCGAGTGCGCCAAAAGGTTCGTCCATCAGCAGCAGCGCGGGCTCGCAGGCCATTGCGCGGGCGATCGATACGCGCTGCTGCATGCCGCCCGACAACTGCCATGGGAACTTGCGCTCGAAGCCCTTCAGCCCGACCAGATCGAGCTGCTTTTCGGCCCGCGCGCGACGCTCGTCGGCGGCGACGCCCATGATCTCCAGCGGCAGCATCACGTTGCGCAGCACATTGCGCCACGGGTACAGCGCCGCGGCCTGGAAGACATAACCGTAGGCGCGCTGCAAACGTGCCTGCTCAGGGCTCATGCCGTTGACGTGGATGCTGCCGGAGGTCGCGCGTTCGAGGTCAGCGACAACCCGCATCAGCGTCGTCTTGCCGCAGCCCGACGGGCCGATGAAAGAGACAAACTCGCCGCGCGCGATCGTCAGGTCGACATTCGACAGCGCGGTGACCGGTGTGTCCGCGGTCTGGAAAACCAACGAGAGGTTCTTGGCTTCGACGACCGGGGCGGCGATGGCGGTCGTGGTGGTGGCGGTGGTTGCGTTGGTGGTTGCGCTTTTCGCAGCGGTCTCGGCGATCACCCCACGACACCCGCGCGTTCGAGCATCGCGTGCAGCAGCACATTGCAGCCGGCGGTGATGTGCTCGGGCTTGGCGTCTTCGATTTCGTTGTGGCTGATGCCGTCCTTGCACGGGATGAAGATCATGCCGGCCGGCGCCAGCCGCGACATGTAAACGGCGTCGTGGCCGGCGCCGCTGATCACCGGCATGTGGCTGTAGCCCAGCTTGGCCGCGGCGCTGGCCACGCTGTTCACACAATCGGCGTGAAAGGGCGCGGCCGGGTAATGCGAGACCAGTTCGATCGTGATCGGCAGCCCGCTGTCGGCCGCGATGCGCGCTGCCACCGCGCGGATATCGGCATCCATCGCGTCACACAACGCGTCGTTGGCGTTGCGCAAGTCGATGCTGAATTTCACCCGGCCGGGGATCACGTTGCGACTGTTCGGGTGGATGTGCACCATGCCCACCGTGCCGCGGCCATGTGGCGGGTGGCGGTGCGCGCAGGCGACCACCTCCTGCATCAACTTTGCGGCGACTTGCAGTGCATCCTTGCGCAGCGCCATCGGGGTCGGGCCGGCATGGGCTTCCATGCCGGTGACGACACAGTCGTACCAGCGGATGCCGAGCACGCCGCCGACAACGCCGATGGTGATGTCATGGTCTTCGAGCACCGGGCCTTGTTCGATATGGGTTTCGAAATAGGCGCCGATCGGGTGGTCGCCAGGCTCTTGTGGGCCGACGTAGCCGATGCGTTCGAGCTCTTCCTTCACCGACTTGCCCTCGGTGTCGGTGGCCGCGTAGGCATGTTCGAGCGTGAAAGCCTTGGCGAAGACCCCCGAACCCATCATCACCGGCACAAAGCGCGAACCCTCTTCGTTGGTCCAGAAAGCGACCTCGATCGGCGCTTCGGTCTGGATGCCGTGGTCGTTGAGCGTGCGCGCGACCTCGATGCCGGCGAGCACGCCGTAATTGCCGTCGAACTTGCCGCCAGTCGGCTGGGTGTCGATATGGCTGCCGGTGACGATCGGGGCCAAGGCGTTGTTGCGCCCGGCGCGGCGCATGAAGCCGTTGCCGATCTTGTCGATCGTGATCTCCATGCCGGCTTCTTGTGCCCAGCGCAAGACCAGGTCGCGGCCCTGTTTGTCGAGGTCGGTCAGCGTCAGTCGGCAGACGCCGCCCTTGGGCGTCGCGCCGATCTGCGCCAGCTCCATCAGGCTGGCCCAGAGGCGCTCACCATTGATGCGCAGGCCGGCGATGGTGGTCGGCGCCGCAGCGGTCGGCATCGCAGTCGCGGTCACGGTTGCAGTCGCAGTCGCAGTCATCGGCGCATTCATCGCTGCACTCCCGTTGGCGCCAGCACCGCGCTGCGCTTGGCCACGGCGTCGAAATTGACTCCAAACGCCGGCCGCTTGACATAGCGCCCGGCGCCCTGCACCGCGCGGATGTCGCCATCGGCAAAGACCAATTTTCCGCGGCTGATGGTATGGCTGGCGTTGCCGCGCACCTGGCGCCCCTCGAAGATATTGAAGTCGCCTTTGCTGACCTGGGTCTTCACCGAAATCGTCTTTGTCGCCAACGGATCCCAGAGCACGAGGTCGGCGTCGGCACCTTCGACGACGCAGCCTTTTTGCGGGTAGATGTTGAAGATCCTGGCGCAGTTGGCCGAGGTCACCGCGACAAACTCGCTCGGTGTCAGGCGGCCGCTATTGACGCCTGCGTCCCAGATCACACGCAGGCGGTCTTCGACACCGCCGCAGCCGTTGGGGATCTGCGTGAACGACTCGCGCCCGGCGGCTTTTTGCGGCGCGCAGAAAACACAGTGGTCGGTCGCGGTGGTGTGCAACTGGCCCGATTGCAGGCCGCGCCACAACATCTCTTGATGCGCCTTGGGGCGGAACGGCGGGCTCATCACATACGCCGCGGCGGTCGCAAAGTCGGGGTGCCGATAAACACTGTCGTCGATCACCAGATGCCCGGCCAGCACCTCGCCATACACCCGCTGGCCGCGCGCGCGGGCGCGCGCAATGGCCTCGGCGGATTCGATGCAGCTCACATGCACGATATAGATCGGCACGCCCAGTACATCGGCGATCGCGATCGCGCGGTTGGCGGCTTCGCCTTCGACCATCGGCGGCCGGCTCAAGGGGTGGCCTTCGGGGCCGGTGATGCCCATCTTCACCACCTCTTGCTGAAGCAGATAAACAAGCTCGCCGTTTTCGGCGTGAACGGTTGGCATCGCGCCGAGTTCGAGCGCACGCCGGAAGCTGTTCACCAGCGTTTCGTCGTCGCACATGATGGCGTTTTTGTAGGCCATGAAATGTTTGAAGCTGTTCACGCCTTCTTCGCGCACCAGGGTGCCCATATCGGCGTGAACCTGCTCGCCCCACCAGGTGACGGCGACGTGGAAGCCGTAGTCGCTGGCCGATTTTTCGGCCCAGCCGCGCCAGGTGCGAAAGGCGTCCATCAGCGGTTGCTTCGGGTCGGGAATCACGAAGTCGATGATCGATGTCGTGCCGCCGGACAGGCCGGCCACCGTGCCGGCGAAGAAGTCGTCGACAGCGACGGTGCCCATGAAGGGCAACTGCATATGCGTGTGCGGGTCGATGCCCCCGGGCATCACGTAACGACCACTTGCGTCGAGTGTCTGCGTGCCGACCGGCGCTTGCGTCGCGGCGGCAGCGCCGACCGCGGCGACCTTGCCGTCAACACACAACACATCGGCCTTAAATTCGCGGTCGGCGTTGACCACAGTGCCACCGCGGATCAAAAGTGCTTCAGTCAT
>JAYUSP010000445.1:0-3587 GCA_043755615.1 Betaproteobacteria bacterium | reverse complement strand
GGGTCATGCTTTTTTCCTGAACAAGCCGACAAGACCCTGCGGCAGGAAGAGTGTCACCGCGATGAACAGCGCGCCGAGAAAGTAGAGCCAGAACTCGGGGAAGGCAACCGTGAACCAGCTCTTCGCGCCGTTGACGAAGAAGGCGCCGACGATCGGGCCGATCAGCGTTGCGCGGCCGCCGACCGCCGCCCAGATCGCGATCTCGATGCTCGCCGCCGGGCTCATCTCACCGGGGTTGATGATGCCCACCTGCGGCACATACAGCGCACCGGCCACCGCGCACATGACCGCGCTCAAGGTCCAGATCGACAGTTTGTAGGCGACCGGGTCGTAGCCGGTGAACATGACCCGCGTTTCGGCGTCGCGGATGGCCTGCAGGACGCGGCCGTATTTGCTGCGCACGATGGCGCGCGCCATGATGAAAAAACCGATTAGCGTCAAGCCGCTGAGGACGCAGAGCACGACCCGCGATTGCATGTCGATCGGCACGCCCAGGATGCGCTTGAAATCGGTAAAACCGTTGTTCCCGCCGAAGCCGGTTTCATTGCGAAAGAAGAGCAGCATCGCGGCAAAGGTCAACGCCTGCGTGATGATCGAGAAGTACACACCCTTGATGCGCGAGCGGAAGGCGAAGTAGCCAAAGACAAACGCCAGCAGCCCCGGCACCAGAACCACCAGCAGCATCTGCGCGACGAAGCTGTCGCTCAAGGCCCAATGCCAGGGAAACTCTTTCCAGTTCAGGAAGACCATGAAGTCGGGCATCGGCATGCGGTACTGGCCGTCGCTGCCGATCTGGCGCATCAGGTACATGCCCATGCCGTAACCGCCGAGCGCAAAAAACAGGCCGTGGCCAAGCGACAGGATGCCGGTGTAACCCCAGATCAGGTCCATCGCCAACGCACAGATTGCGTAGCAGAGGATCTTGCCGAGCAGGCTGACGTAGAAGTCGCTCAAGTGCAGTGCGCTGCTCTGCGGCACGGCGAGGTTGAGCAGGGGAACGACGGCCGCGATGACGATCGTGGCCAGCAGCACTCCAGACCAGCCGCGTGTTCCCAGTTTGGTCATGTTCGTGGCCCCGCTGGGCTCGTTGTGACCCGAGACGCGATGGCGTGGCGCGCGGGCCCGAGGGCGGTGCGGCGGCGGGACTCCGAGTGCTTGCCCTTCGCTTCGCTGCGGGTGCCCTGCGATGCTCGGTCTCGCGGCCCCGTCGCATAACTCGCTTCGTTCGCTGCGCTCTCTGCGCTCAAACACCTGCGACGAGTCAGATCACGAAGCGCGCTTTGCGCGCGGCCCCGATCCCTGTGCTTCTCGGCTGCGCACAGTCGCCCCGCCGCCGCACCGCCCTCGGGCCTGCAAGCAGTTGAAGTGCTCGACGGCTCGACGGCAAAAACCGTTGCCGGCAAGGCGCCGGATGGGGCGCGGGCGGGGCGAGTACGCGAAGCCGAGAAGGTGAGCAGGGACACAAACGGTCCGAGAGACCGTTTGTGCCTTGCGAACGGCCGGGCCTCGAGGCCCGGCGCGGCCTGCAAGGCCAAAATTCCTGGCCGCGCGCATCGCGCGCTTCGTGCTCTAACTTGTGGCCGACTGTTTGAACGGAGCGAGCGTAGCGAGCGAAGTAAGTTCGGCCACAGGCCAGGAAACCGAGCATCGCAGGGCACCGGCAGCGCAGCTTGGGCCGAGCCTTCCGAGCCCCGACTGCGCTCGGCCCGGCGCCTTGCTCGCGCCGAACCACAGGCAGCAACGCAGGCGCGAATCAACATCAAAGGCACGCCGATCAAAGTGCTCATGCCTCCGCACTCCGGCCCTTGAGCGCAAAGATCCCCTGCGGCCGCTTCTGGATGAAGATCACGATCAGCACCAGGACCATGATCTTGGCCAGCACCGCGCCTTGCCAACCTTCGAGCAGCTTGTTCAACACCCCGAGGCCCAGCGCGGCGTAGACCGTGCCGGCGAGCTGGCCGACACCACCCAGCACCACGACCATGAACGAGTCGACGATGTAGACCTGCCCGAGGTCGGGCCCGACATTGCCGACCTGGCTCAGCGCACAACCCGCCAGCCCGGCAATGCCCGAGCCGAGCGCAAAGGCATAGGTATCGATGCGCGCGGTATTGATGCCCACGCAGGCCGCCATGCGCCGGTTCTGCGTCACGCCGCGGACAAACAAGCCCAGCCGGGTGCGTGTGATCAGCGCCCAGACAAGCACCAGCACGAGCACCGCAAAGGCGACGATCGCGATGCGGTTGTAGGGCAGCGTCAAATTGCTCATCACATCCACACCGCCCGACAGCCAGGCCGGGTTTTCGACCGGCACGTTCTGCGCGCCGAAGATCGTCCGCGCCGCCTGCTGCAACATCAGGCTGATGCCCCAGGTGGCGAGCAGCGTTTCCAGCGGCCGGCCATACAACCAGCGGATGACGCTGCGCTCCAGACCGGCGCCGACCAGCGCGGCGGCGAGAAACGAGACCGGGATCGCGACCAGCACATAGGCGTCAAAGGCGCCCGGCAGATACGCCCTGAACAGGTTCTGGATCATGTACGTGGCGTAGGCGCCGATCATCATCAGCTCGCCATGCGCCATATTGATGACGCCCATCAGGCCGTAGGTGATCGCCAGGCCGAGTGCGACGAGCAGCAGGATCGAGCCCAGGCTGATGCCGGTGAAGACCACGCCCAGGCGCTCGCCCCAGGCCAGCCGGCCTTCGATCGCGCGCAGCGCGACGCCGATCGCGGCAGCGACCTCAGGGTCGGTCTCGACTTGTCGCCGCTCGATCAACAAGGTCTTCGTCGCCGGGGTGCCGGTCGCGCCGAGCGCGGTGGCGGCCTCCAGGCGCTTGGCCTTCTCGGCGCTGCCGAGCAGCATCGCAAAACGGACGTCGGCCAGGGCTTGCCTGATCGAGGCCACGGACTCGGCAGCGATCGCTTTTTCAATCAGCGGCAGCCGGGCTTCGTCGGACTCGCCCTTGAGCGTCTTCACCGCGCCGGCGCGCATGGCGGCGTCGGGCGAGAAGAGCTTGATCGACGCCAGCGCAGCGTCGAGTTCGCTGCGCATCTGGTTGTTGTTGATGACGTCCTCGGCAGCTTCGGGCACCACCACCGGCGCGCCGGTGACCGGGTCAAAACCCTTGCCTTCCTTGCTCACGAAGACGGCTGAGTCGGTGATCTTCACCGCATCGTCGGCCAGGGCCTGGATCAGCGCGACGGTCTGGCTGTCAGCCCCGGCGAGCACCGCATGCAACGCCGCGATGCGCGTCTCTGTCTCACCCGCGGCCAGCGCGCGGGCCTGCTGCGGCGTCAATGCCGCGGCAGGCCCGCTCACGCACCAGGCTGCTATCAGCGCAAGCAGCCAGCGCATCAGCGACTACTTCTTCGCCACCATCACCACCGGCTCGTCCTTCTTGCCCTTGTTCTCGGGGATGTACGGGCTCCAGGGCTGGGCCTTGACCGGGCCGGGTGTCTTCCAGACCACGTTGAACTGGCCGTCGGCCTTGATCTCGCCGATGAACACACTCTTGTGCAGGTGGTGGTTCTTTTCGTCCATCTTCGACGTGATGCCGCTCGGCGCCGTGAAGGTCTGCCCGGCCATC
>JAYUSP010000444.1:0-3590 GCA_043755615.1 Betaproteobacteria bacterium | reverse complement strand
TCGCGCGGCGCAACGGCCTGGCACTCACCCTGGGCGATCTGGGCACCTTGGTGCAGCGCGAAACGGAGGCCAACTCCAAGGCCCGCATCAACGGCCAGCGTGCGGTCAGCGTGCGCGTGTTCAAGCAGCAAGACGCCAACATCGTGGCCACCGGCGACCAGGTCAAGCAGGCCATGGAAGAGCTGCGCAAAAGCTTGCCCGCCGATACCGATCTGCGCCTGATTTACGCCAGCAGCGATTGGGTCAAAGGCTCGCTGACGGGCTTGCAGCGCACCTTGATCGAAGGCGCATTGCTGACCGTGGCGATCGTGTTTTTGTTCCTCCATTCGTGGCGCTCGACGATCATCACCGGGCTGACCTTGCCGATCGCGGTGATCTCGAGCTTCATCGCCGTCTACGCGCTCGGGTTCACGCTGAACTTCATGACCATGATGGCCTTGAGCCTGTGCATCGGCCTGCTCATCGACGATGCCATCGTGGTTCGCGAAAATATCGTGCGCCATATCGGCATGGGCAAGGACCACCACACCGCCGCGCGCGAAGGCACCGACGAAATCGGCCTGGCGGTGCTGGCCACGACCTTCGCGCTGTGCGCGGTATTCGTGCCGGTGGCTTTCATGGGCGGCATCATCGGCAAGTTTTTCTATCCCTTCGGCATCACCGTCGTCGTGGCCGTGCTGGTGAGCCTGTTTGTCAGCTTCACGCTCGACCCGATGCTGTCGTCGATCTGGAAAGACCCGCCTGCTGCCTACCTGCAAAAAATCTGGGGCATCGGGCATCTGCTGCGCGCCACCGACGCCATGCTCGACTTCTTGCACCGGGTCTACGAGCGCACCATCCACTGGGCCTTTTCCGGACGCCGGTTCCGGGTCCTGTTCCCGCCGCTGCCGGCCTACGGCCGCAGCTTCAAGGCCGATGGCCAACGCGACAAATCATCGGCAAGGCATTGGCGCTGGGCGACGATCACGCCGCGGGGCCTGGTGATGCTGGGCGGGCAATTGAGCTTCGTCGCCGCATTGGGGCTGGCGCCGCTGGTGGGCAGCGAGTTTGTGCCACAGACCGACCAGGGATTCACCCAGCTGGCGCTGCGCATGCCTGTCGGCTCGAGCCTGGAGCGCACCGACGCCAAGGTGCGCCAGATCGAAGAGATCGTGATGGCCGTGCCCGAGGTGAAGACCGTCTCGACCTGGGTCGGCGGTGCCGGCCAGCGCAACCAGGCGTGGCTGAATATCGCACTCACCGAACGCAGTCAACGCAAGCGCAGCCAGAAGGAGGTCGAGGACGCGGTGCGCGACCTCGTCGCCAAGATCCCCGGTACCGATGCGTCGGTCGGCTTCAACCGGCCGGTCTATGTGGCGATCCTGGGCAGTGACGCCGAAGGCCTGGCGCGGGTAGCCAACGAGTTTGCCGAGAAGGTGAAAACGATCCCCGGCGTCGTCGATGTCGAGTCATCGGCCAAACCCGGCCTGCCGGCCTACGCGGTGCGGCTCAAGCCCGGCGCCGTGCGCGAACTCGGCATCACCGCGCCGCAGATCGCGGCCGGCCTGCGCGCCTATGTCAACGGCGATACGGCAACCTTCTGGACCACACCCGACGGTGAGCAGGTCGACGTCGTGCTGCGCCTGCCCGAAGCGCAGCGCGAGCGCATCGAACAACTGCGCCGGCTGCCGGTGGCGTTTGCCAAGGACGGCACGCCGATCGCGCTGGACAGCGTGGCCACCATCGAACAGGTCTTCAACCCCGAGATCATCCGGCGCCAGAACCTGCAACGCCGAGAAGCGGTATTTGCCGGTGTCAAGGACCGCAGCCCGGGCGAGGTTGGCGACGATGTGCAAAAGCTGATCAAGGAAACGACGCTGCCGCCGGGGTACAGCTTCGATGTTGGCGGCCAGATGCAGCAGCAGGCCGAGGCTTTCAGCGGCCTGCTCGCGGCGATGGCGCTGGCGGTGATCTTCATCTACATCGTGCTGGCGAGCCAGTTTGGCAGCTTCCTGCAGCCGATTGCGATCATGGCCAGCCTGCCGCTGGCGCTGATCGGCGTCATGCTCGCGCTGCTCTTCTGGCGCTCGACGCTGAACATCTTTTCGATGATCGGCCTGGTCATGCTGATGGGCCTGGTGACCAAAAATGCGATCCTGCTCGTCGACTTTGCCAACCAGGCGCGCAAGGCCGGCGCCACGGTGCCCGACGCGCTGCTGCAAGCCGGCCTGATCCGCATGCGGCCGATCATCATGACCACCGCGGCGATGGTCTTCGGCATGCTGCCGCTGGCGCTGGCGCTCAACGACGGCGGCGAGATCCAGGCCCCGATGGGCCGCGCGATCATTGGCGGCGTGATCACGTCGACGCTGCTGACGCTGATCGTGGTGCCGGTGCTGTACAGCTACCTGGTGCGCGAGAGAAAACCCGCGCCCGCCGCGGCGCAGCCGGGCCTCGGTGGCAGTGTCGGCGGTGTCGGGGGCGGTGCGATGCCGGCATCGATGCCAGCCGATCGGGATTGAACGTTCGACGGGCGCAACCGCCGCAGCGCCCCGCCGCCGTTCAGCGCGGTGGCCGCAGCAGGATCTTGGCTCCGGCAACACGCCCGGCGACGAGATCGGCAAAGGCCGCCGCGCCTTCGGCCAGCGGCCGCTCTTCGACCCAGGCCAGGTCGCCGAAGTCGCCGCGGTTGAGCGCCACCACCGCGGCTTCGATATCGGCTGTGGTGTAGGTGTAGCAGCCGATGAGCGTGATCTCGCGCAGCGTCAAGGCGCGCCAGTCGAGCGCGCTGGCCCAGTCACCCAGGCCGACATGTGCGACGACGCTGCCGGGTGCGGCGGAGGCGATTGCGATCTCGCGTGTCGCAGCGACGCCGACGGCATCGAACACCAGATCGAAGTCGAGCCCGACCGCGGCCGCACCGTCGATGGCCTGGATGCCCGTGGCGCGTTGCAGGGCCTGCGCGCGCAGCGGATTGGTCTCGACAACCTGCAAGGTGGTGACGCCGCGCGTGCGCAGCAGCAGCGCCGCAAGCAGGCCAATTGCGCCGGCGCCGAGCACCAGCGCGCGTGTATCGGCGAGCGGCTGCGCCATCACCCGCGCCGCCAGCGCGAGTGCGTGCACGACGGTCGCTGCGGGTTCGGCCAGCGCCGCGCCGCGGTCGGAGAGACTGCCCGGCAAGGGCACCAGGCAGCGCTCGGGCACGGCGATCTGTTCGGCAAACGCGCCGGCCAGATTCATGCCGATCATGCTGCGGTGGCTGCACAGGTTGCTGCGGTTTTGCAGGCAGTAGCGGCAGGTGCCGCAGGGCACGATGGGGTTGGCGGTGAAGCGCTGGCCGGCACGCGGGCCGTCGAGCGCGGTGCCGACAAATTCATGCCCGAGCACCAGCGGCGGGTTGCGCCGCGGGTCGTGGCCCTTGAAGGCATGCAGGTCCGAGCCGCAGATGCCGACCGCGTCGACGCGCAGCCGCAGCCCGTCGGTGGGTGTGGGAGGTGTCGGCAGTTCGCGCAGCTCGACGGTGTGGGGGGCGGTGTAGACGAGGGCTTGCATGGTGATGGTCATTTCGCGGTGAACCCACCGTCGACAAACAGCGTCTGGCCGGTGACGTA
>JAYUSP010000443.1:0-3590 GCA_043755615.1 Betaproteobacteria bacterium | reverse complement strand
AGGCCGGCGAGGTGGTGGTGGCCGATTCCACCTCGGTGAACCTGTACAAGGTGCTCAGCGCGGCCCTCGCGCTGGTCAAGGCCGACGCGTCGCACCGCAAGATCATCCTGTCCGAGCGCAGCAACTTCCCGACCGACCTCTACATCGCCGACAGCCTGGCGCGCGATCATGGCTTCGAGTTGCGGCTCGTGAACGCCGACGAGATCGAGGCTCACCTTGACGAACGGCTCGCGGTGCTGATGCTTACCCATGTGAACTACCGCACCGGTCGGATGCACGACATGACCTCCTTGACGAAGGCGACACACGCCGCCGGTGGGCTGGTGGTGTGGGACCTGGCGCACTCGGCCGGCGCGGTGCCCGTCAACCTGAAAGGCGATGGCCCGGCCGACGAAGCGGCCGACTTCGCCGTGGGCTGCGGCTACAAATACCTGAACGGCGGCCCGGGCGCACCGGCCTTCGTCTGGGCCCACCCGTGGCACACCGAATTCATGGACAGCCAGCAACTGCGCCAACCGCTGGCGGGTTGGCTGGGCCATGCCGCACCGTTTGAATTCAAGCCCGACTACCACCCCGCCAAGGGCAGCCAGCGCTTCATCTGCGGGACGCCCGCCATCCTGTCGATGGCCGCGCTGGAATGCGGGCTCGACGTGTTCTGGGCCGCCGAAGCGTATGGCGGCATGGAGGCGCTGCGCGAGAAATCCATCGCCTTGACCGGCCTGTTCATCGACCTGGTCGAAGCCCATTGCATGGGCCAGGGCCTCACGCTGTTCACGCCGCGCGACAGCGCCCTGCGCGGCAGCCAGGTCAGCTTCACGCGCACCTCTGGCAGCTACGGCGTGATGCAGGCACTGATCGAACGCGGCGTGATCGGCGACTTCCGCGCCCCCGACATCCTGCGCTTCGGCTTCACGCCGCTGTACACCCGTTACGTCGACGTCTGGGACGCGATGGTGCACCTGGCGCAGGTGCTGCAAACCGGCGAATGGCGCGAGGCGCGCTTCAATCAGCGCGCCGTGGTGACGTGATCTGACGTGAAATCATGAGCACCGAAAAACTCGTCGCCGAAGAAGGCGCCCAGCTCGACTTCAGCAAGGACATGAGCTACGGCGACTACCTGCACCTTGACGAGGTGCTGGGCGCGCAGCACCCGCTCTCGCCCGATCACAACGAGATGCTGTTTATCGTGCAGCACCAGACCAGCGAGCTGTGGATGAAGCTGCTGCTGCACGAACTGTCGGCCGCCGTGCAGTGCGTGACGCGCGACCAGCTCGGCAGCGCGTTCAAGATGCTGGCGCGCGTGGCCAAGATCATGGAGCAACTGGTGCACGCCTGGGACGTGCTGGCCACGATGACGCCGCCGGAGTACTCGGCCATCCGCCCGTTTCTCTCCAGCAGCAGCGGCTTTCAGAGCTGGCAGTACCGGCGCATCGAGTTCATGCTGGGCAACAAGAACGCGGCCATGCTCAAGCCGCATGCGCACCGGCCGGACATCCTGGCATGGGTCGACGCCACGTTTCGCGCGCCCTCGCTGTACGACGAATCGCTGCGCCTGCTGGCGCGCCGCGGCCTGCCCGTACCCGCCAGCCACCTGGCGCGCGACTGGACCCAGCCCTATGTGTCCAACGACGAAGTCGAGCAGGCCTGGCTGCAGGTCTATCGCGACCCGGAACGCTTCTGGGACCTGTACCAACTGGGCGAGGAACTGACCGACCTGGAAGACGCCTTCCGCCTGTGGCGCTTTCGGCACGTGACCACGGTCGAACGCATCATCGGTTTCAAGCGCGGCACCGGCGGCACCTCGGGCGTGGGCTACCTTCGCAAGATGCTCGACGTGGTGTTGTTCCCGGAAATCTGGAAGCTGCGCACCGATTTGTGATCCTCACGGCGCCGATTTGGCGCATTCGGCAGTCAGTGCTCACTGCTCGGTCGCACAGTCGCGCAGCGCGATCCCCTGGTCCTTTGCGTAGCGGGCCGCTTGTTCCTCGACCAATTGACGCACCAGCGGCTGGTCTGCGCTGATCCAGTCCGAGATCACGTTCCAGCGGTTGCCCAGCCATTGCTGGAATTTGACCGCCCCGCCGCCTTCGTGGTCGTAGCAGGAAATCGACAATGGCTGCAACAGCTCCAGGGCGCCGAGCCGTGCCAGCCGTTGTTCGTCGAGCGCCAGCCGCTCCAGGCCCCAGCGGAATTGTTCTCCGCTGAGAGGACTCGGGCCGAACTTGGTCTGGGCCGTGTGGATCGCCTCGGCGATCAGGATGCCCAGGATCACGCCGCGGTTGTAGTAGGCAGTGCCGATGTGTGGCGGCGCCGCACCGCCACCCGAGCGGCCCGGCGCATGGACGTGCTTGACGATGTCGCGAATGACCTTGAAGTTCAGGCCTGAAGGATTCAGCGCGACGGCAATGTAGCCGACGGCGGCCTCGCCGGCCGGCAGCACGTCCTGCTCGGCACCGCTCAGGCCGAAGCCAATGATGCGCTGGGTCGGGAACCTGACCGCGGCCGCCGCCTTCAGCGCTTCGGGCGTCATGGGCCCCGGCCCGGCCAATATCACCCAGTCCGGCGCCAGGCGCCTGATCCTGTCCCATGACGCCTGCTGATCCTGCCCCGGCAACGGCACGCCGATGCCGGTCAGCTCGAACCCGTAGCGGCTGGCCTGGTGCTCAAGCAGCGCAATGGCTTCCCTGCCGGTCGGGATGTCGAGGTACAGGTAGACGATTTTCTTGCCTCGCAGTCGCTCCATCCCGCCTTCGCTCAGGCCGATGAAGCGGATCTGCGCCGTGCCCTGGCTCAGCAGGTTGGTCACCACCGGAAAGGCATAGGGAAAGGCACGCCCGTCGGACGCATCCGAGCGGCCGTAGCCCAGCATCAGCATCGGGATGCGTGCCTGGCGGGCGCGCTCCGTCAACGTGTAGGAGATGCCGCCGGACAACGGCACGATCACCGCGGCTCCACGCTCGCCCCGGCGCTTGAGCCGCTCGAAGCATTGCACGCCGCGCTCATCGTCAAACGCGGTTTCGCATTCTTCCCAGGTCAGCCGGACGCCGTTGATGCCGCCATCGCGGTGGTTCAGCATCTGCAGGTAGTCAACCATGCCGGCTGGTGTGGCCGTGCCGGCCGGGCCTTTGATTTCACGGCCCGTGAAGACCGGGATGAACTGCTCGCCGCCGGCCTGCGCCGGCGCCGCCAGGACCGCCAGCCAGCCCAGGCGCAGGGCGAACCAACACAGGGCGATGGCGCGGTTCATCACGTTCGATTCGGCTGTCTGGCGCGCCATCAGCGCGCCAGCCGCTCCCGGTAGGACGAGACCTTGTCGACCATCGCCTGCACGCGCGCCTTCGCTTCGGCCGGTGTGTTGGCAGCCGTGCAACTGTAGGTCTGCGCGCAATAGCGCTTCCATTCGGGCGTGGCGAGCGCCTTGTTCATTGCATCCACCAGCACCTTGACCTTGTCCGGCGACGTCTGCGAATGCATTGCGAAGCTCCGAAAGTTCGGCAGGTCGCCGATCGCGATGCCGAACTCACGGATCGTCGGCACCTCCTTGAACGCGGGGTGGCGATCGTTTGAGAACGCGACCAGCGGACGCAGCC
>JAYUSP010000442.1:0-3590 GCA_043755615.1 Betaproteobacteria bacterium | reverse complement strand
GCGCCGACGATCGGCGCCGGATCACGCTGTCGGCCAGCAAGCCGATGGCCAGCACATGGTCGAGGTGCGAGTGGGTGACAAAGATATCGTCGACGGCTGCCATTTCGTCGAGCGTGAGGTCACCGACGCCGGTGCCGGCGTCGATGAGCAGGGCTTCGTCGACCAGAAAAGAGGTGGTGCGGCTGCCCGCGGCGATGGAGCCCGAACAGCCTAAAACGCGGACAAACATGCTCGGCGCAGGTTCCAGGTAGCAATGCGCGGAGTTGCGCACCAGGGCGCCATCTTGGGGCCGAAAGCAGCGCCTGGCACGCGATGAATTCGCAGGCCCGCGCAGATCGGGAAACCCGAGCGCGGGCGCATGAAATCCGTCACATGTTGACGAACTGCATCTGCGTGCCGGCGAGCTCGATCACGTCGCCATTGCGCAGCGGCACCGAGTCGCCGGCCACCGGCACGCCATTGACGCTGGGCCGTGCCGCGCCTTCGACATGTGCGAAGACGTAACCACCCGGGCGCTTGGTGATCGACGCCACCTGCACCCCGGGTTTGCCGACCGTCGTGACGACCTTGGTCAGCACCACTTCGCGGCCCGACGCGGCGCCGTTGAGAACCCGGATCGACGCCGGTGAGGACGCCGCCATCGTCGGCCCAAGGCCGCCAAAGCTTGAACTCGGCCCCGCGCCCGCGCCATGACTGGCGCCATGACCGGCGCTATACGGCGCGGTGACATTGCCAGGCGGCGGCGTCGCGCCCGGCCGCATGATCATCGTCTTTTCGTACTCGTTGCTTTCGTCACCGAGGTACTTGATCTTGTACTTGCCGATCTCGACCGTGTCGTTGTGCACAAGCAACTGCTTCTTCACGGCCTTGCCGTTGATGTAGGTGCCGTTGGTGCTGTTCAGGTCTTCGATGAAGACATCGTTGCCCACCATCTGCAACACCGCGTGCTCGCCGCTGACGGCCAGGTTGTCGATCACGATGTCGTTGTAGGGCCGGCGGCCCAGGGTGGTCTTGTCCTTGGTGATCTGGACTTCCTTGATGACCACCCCGTCGAGCGAGACCACCAGTTTGCTCATGCCTGAAGACCCTCATGTGTGCGCCCGCACAAGCGGCAAGCCAGTGCGCAGCGTACGTGTTTAGCGCCGAAAAGGCCACCACGACCGCGTCGAGGTGGTGGTGCCGCCGCCTGCGCGAACCAGGACGACCGAAATATTATCCTTCCCGCCAGCGTCGTTGGCCGCATCGACCAGCGCGTGACTGGCGGCCCCGATCGACGAATGCGCTTGCAGGATCTGCGCGATGGTCGCATCCGACAGCATGTCGGACAGCCCGTCGGAGCACATCAGGTAGACGTCGCCGGCCAGCACGTCGTGCACATGGGTCTCGAGCAGGACCGTATCTTCGACCCCGACGGCGCGTGTGACCAGGTTCTTGTTCGACGAAAAAGCGGCCTGTTCCTGGGTGATCAGGCCGGCGTCGATCTGCTCCTGCAAGAGCGAATGATCGCGCGTGATCTGGTGCAGCCTGCCAGCGCGCAGCCGGTAGGCACGCGAGTCGCCGACATGGCCGACGAGCAGGTTGCCGGCACGAAATGCGGCAACGACCAGGGTCGTGCCCATGCCGGCGTATTGCGGGTTGGAGTTGGCGGCGTTGAAGATCGCCCGGTTGGCGTTGTCGACGCAAATGTCCATCGCGCGGCGGACATCGCCGTCGCTGGCGTTGGCGCCGGCTTCGCGCAGCCAGCGGCCGAGTTCGGTGCGGATGAACGATGTCGCCATGCCGCTGGCCACCTCGCCGGCGTTGTAGCCGCCCATGCCGTCGGCGAGCACGGCCAGCGTGCAGGCGTCGTCCAGCGCCACCGAGTCTTCGTTGTTGCTGCGGGCGCGGCCGGCGTCGAGGGCCGAATAAAACTCGTAGGACAGGGGCACGGAAGTCGGGCGTTGTGGCCGCTTGGGGACGGGGACCGGGCGCAGCGCGTGCTGACCCGCCAGAAACGCCCGATTTTGCCTCGGAACCCCTGCCCTGCGGCTCCCTGCGCAAACCCTAGCGCGCCGCGCCGGCGCCCGCCATGTGCATTCGGGCACGCGCCAGCGCGTCGGCAAGGATGTTGCCGTCAGCATGCCGGTCGCCGGGGTCCTTGGCCAGCAACTTCGAAAGCTCCACCGCCAGCGCCGCGGGCAGGTCGGGGCGCCGCTCCCGGATGTCAGGCACCTTCTGCGAAGCGACCTGACGCAGCAGTTCGCCCATCGATTCGGACTCGTAGGGACGGTGCCCGGTGAGCATCTCGAACAAGAGCACCCCCAGCGAATACAGGTCGCTGCGCGCTTCGGCCCCGGCGCCGGCAAGCTGCTCTGGCGCCATGTAAGCCGGTGTACCCAGGATGACGCCAGTGCGCGTGCGCATGTGGTCGAGCAGCCGCGCGGTGCCAAAGTCGATCAGCTTGACGCTGCCGGCGGACAGGTTGACGAGAACGTTGGACGGTTTGATGTCCCGGTGCACCACACCCGAGGCGTGGGCGTGAGCCAAGGCGCGCGCGATGCGCGCCACGAGGTCCAGCACCACCGGCTCGGGCAACAGCAAGGCCGGACGGGCATAGCGCTCCAGCGAGCAGCCACGAGCGAGCTCCATCGCCAGCCACAACCGCCCGTCCGCCTCTCCGGCGTCGACGACCTCGACGATATCCGGGTGGCGCAGGCGCCGTGCCACTTCGAACTCGTCCAGGAAGCGCCGGCGCAGCTCCGCCCAGTCGTCGATCCCGGAGCTCAAATCCAGCGCGAGCAGCTTCAGCGCGACCCAGCCGCCGCGGTGCTGATCGCGCGCCGCCCAGACCATGCCCGTGCTGCCGCGGCCGAGCAGGCGGCCGATCGAGTAGCCCGCAAACGCGTCACCTTCGGCCAAGCCGGCCGCGCCGCCTGCAAGTGGCGCCGGGGCGGCTGGCGAGGGGCTCGAAGGCCGCAGCAACTTGGCCATCAGGCCGCCGTGCGCCACCCTTCAATCGCCTGCAGTCGCGTGCATGCGAAGCACCATAACATGCGCCTCGCGGCAGATCACCGAAGCCGCGGCTGAAGCCCCCTCGGCCCGCCAGGGCCCACGTGGCAACGGTGTTCCGGGCCCACCGCCAGCGCTGCCGATGCTCGCGCACCGGCAGGCGTTGGCGTCGGTGTCGGCGCGCTACTTGACCACGAGCACCGGCACGCCAGCGTGTTCGATCGTGCTCAGCGCGACCGAGCCGAGCAGCGCGGCGGTATGGCTCCCAAGGCCACGCGCACCGAGCACGATCAGGTCGCAGGCCAGCGCTCGTGCGGACTCGGCAATCGTTGCCCCAGGGGTGCCGACAAGTCGATGCTCCTGGCTGACCAGCCCGCCGGCGGCGAGCAGCGCACGCGAAGCGGAAAGTGCCGCCTCGCTGCGCTCCTGGTAGTACTCCTGCAAAGTCTGCTTGGCGACGAACGAAGAGACATCGCCAGAAACCGGGCGCTGGACATTGAGCAGGTGAAGCTCCATCCCCGCGGGGTCACGGAGATCATGGCGCATCGCGAGCACATGCTGGACAGCGCGCGTGGAGCCTTCCGAGCCGTCGACACAAAGCA
>JAYUSP010000441.1:0-11239 GCA_043755615.1 Betaproteobacteria bacterium | reverse complement strand
GTGCCGGTGCCGGTGCCGGCGCGGGTGCTGGTGCTGGTGCAGAGGCCGGTTCCAGCAACGGCGGCGGCGGATTCGTTGTGCCTGTCGTCGGCCCATTGCCTGCCGACGGCGTGTCGGACGCCGCGGTCGCGCTGGCGTGCAAGCCCGCCGCGGTCGCGCGTGCGGCGGTCGTCGATGAGTTGCCCAACGGCGGGCGTGGCGGGTTCGTGCTGCCGGTCGTCAGGCCGGCGCCAGCGTTGGGCGCTGGAGCTGGCGCCGGCGGTGGTGCCGGCGGCGATGGCGATGGCGACGGAGCAGGCGCAGGTGGCGCCGGGCTCGGCATGGGGCTGTTCGCCAAGCCTTCGACGATGCGCTCGATGCCGCTGAAAACGCGCACCGCTTCGATGTCGACGCGAGTCACCGATTGCAGGCTCGACTTCACGCTGTCGATGGCGACATCACGCTCGGCCGCGGCCAGGTTGGTCTGTGGCGCGCGCAGTGCCAGCGTGCCGCCAACGGGCGCGAAGCCGATGCTGCCACCCTCGGCCAAGGTGATGCGGCCGTCCAGCGTGCGCAGCGCAATCTGCGCGTCGCTGCCCGCCGCGGCGAGCCGGCCGCCGGGCGCGAGCGAGACATCACCGCGGGCGTTGAGCAGCAGCCGCGCGCCGTCGCTGGCGTCGGCCAACAGCGAGCCGCGCACGTCGAGACCGCCTTCATCAACGGTGATGCCCACCAGCTTGGACACCAGCGCGACATCGCTGGGCAGGCTGAGCGAACCGCGGCGCTGGCGCAGCGCCAGCTCGCCGCCAAATCCGCGCGCGGCCGATGCGCCTTCGGCGAGACCGGGCGTCCCCGCGGTCCCCACCGTCCCGACCAATTGGCGCGCGACATCCGCCAGCGGCAACGGCGCCGCGGCATCCAGCACCAGCCGCCCCAGCGCCTGCGCGTTGCCGCCATCGCCGCGCAGCGCACCGTCGAGCAGCACCGCGCCCTGCGGGGCGCGCAGCGCGACCGTGCCGGCGTCGCCCTGGCCGCTGGCGCTGACGTCGAGCACCGCCGTGGCGGCGATGCGCACGTCGCCCTGCACGCTGTGCAGGTCCAGCCTGCCGGCGGGCACGTCGATGTTGATGCCGTCGAGGCGCCGCGCCAGGCCGCCGGCGCGCAGTCGGGCGCCGGCGGCGACTTCGACGTGGCCGGCCGCGCCCAGGGCGTGCAGCGTGACATCGCCGGTCGGCATGTCGACCAGGCCGCCGATGCGCACCGAATCGCCGCGCAGCACGAGCCGCCCGCCTTCGGTCGCCGGGGCCACGCTGGCTGGGTCGACACCGGTAGGCGTGTCGAACCTGATCGCGGCATCGGCTTGCAAGCGGGTGTCGGCACGGCCTTGTGTGCCCAGCACCGGTGCGCTCATGGCCAGCGCGCCGGCCACTTGCAGCGCGCCGGCGCCGACACCCGCGCCGGTGATGCGCTTTTGTGCACCGATCCGCAACGCATCGGCCCCACGCACGGCCATCACGCCGGGGCCGATGCGAACTTCGTCGCCCGCCTGGATTTGGATGCTGCTGCCGCCATCGGCTTGAACTTCGGCGGCGGCCGCCGCGGCGCCGCTGTTGGTCAGCACCACATTCGCTGCGGCCACGGTGGCCGAAGGCGCAGCGCCGCGCGCGGCGCGCAGCACCGGCGTGTCCAGGGTCAGCTCGCGCAAGCCCGGGGCACCGAGCGTCGCGCCCGCGATGAGCTGCAGCGACTCGTAGGCGCGCAGCGCGACCGCGTCGGCGCGCGCCAGGCGCTCACCGAGCGCGCCACCCACAAATACCGCGTCGGCGCTGCCTTCGACGTTGCTGATGCGCGCCGCGGCGATGCCGATGCGTTGCGCCGTTAGCCCCAGGCCGCTGCCGATCTGGGTGTTGCGGCTGCCGTCCAGCGCCACGCTGCCGACACCGGCGTCGAGCTGCACAGCGCTGCCGATCAGCAAGTCGCCGCTGGCGCGGCTGGTCTGGCTGCGCACCAGGCCGGCCTGCGCATTGCCGCTGACACGCAGTGCCGCGCCGTCGCCAACGATGCCCAGCGCGGTGGCGCTGCTGTCGTCGTTGTTGCGGCCGCTGCGGCCGCTGCTGCCGTTGCTGACCCGGATCTGGACCCCGTCGGCGAGCAGCACCTGCTGGCGCGCGGCCAGCACCACGTCGCCGGCGACGAGCGCTGTGGTGGCATCGCTGAGGCTGACCTGGCTTGCGCGCACGTCCAGCGTGCCGGCGCTGCTGCCCGGCACCGCGCCGAGCACCAGCGTGCGGGCGTCGAGCCGGCTCAGGTCGGTGGTGGTCAGGCGCAACGCATCAGCGGCCGCGGTCGAAGTGGCGGGCGGCGCGCCCGCCGCGGCGACGACGATGCGGTCGGCCGCAAAGTACGCGCTGCCCTTGTTTCCAGCAGCCGCGCCGGGCGTGCCAGCGACCCCCGGGACGGCGGCGGCGCCGCCAAGCGCGACATCGCCGCCGAGCGCGGCCGAGGCGGCCGTGACGACCAGCGCACCGGCGTCGGCGGGCCGGCCGGTGCTGATGCTGCCGGACATGTTGGCGTCGTGGCTCGAATCCGAAGCCGACCCCGAAACCGAAGCCGCCACCAGCGACGACAGCGTCGTGGTGCGCAGCTCCGACGAGCGCCGCGCCACCGCCGACGGTGTCAGCACCCAGGCCAGCGGCAGCGCATCGGCAAAGCCGGTGCCGGCGACACCGGACAGCGCGGCGATGCGCACGCTGCCGTCGGGCCGCAGCAGCGCCGCGGCGGGCGCTGCCGCGCCGGCATCGGGGCGCACCAGGTAGGCCCCTTCGAGCAGCGCATAACGTGCTGGCAGCAAGGCATAGGTGCCGGCGGCCAGAGGCGCGCCGGGGCCGACGTTCAGCTGCCGGCCGGCAGCCGGCGCGGTGCTGGCCAGGCCCGCGTCGTAAGGCTGCGGGCCGCGGTAAGCCGGCACGATGGCAAAGGCGCCATCGCTGCCGTCGAACACATCTCTGGAGCCCCCCGGCCCGGGCACGAACAGATAACTTTCGACCTCACCGCCACCGGCGAGATCGACCCGCGCGCCGGGCGCGACCGTCACCTGCCCGGTTGCCGCGCTGAGCGCGATCTGTTTGTCGCGTGGCTGCGCGGCATGGCCGTTGCCGTCAGGCACGGTCAAGCCGGCGCCCGCCACCGAGGTCAAGCTGCCGGCTTGCAACACGACGCTGTTGCTGGCCGTCAGATCGATGCGCCCGAGCGGTGCGCGCAGCACACCGGCCTGCACGATATCGGCGGCGCGCAGGCTCAGCTCGCCGCGCGCCGACAGCGGCGCTGGCGCAGTCGCTGTGGCCACCGCATCATTGCCGTCGATGCGGATGCTGCGGCCGGCGGCGTCGATGCTGAACCGGGTGTCGGTGGCCGGGAAGATCTGCCGCGCCAAGAGCACGACATCGGCGCCGGTGTTGATCGCGCCTTCGGCGATACCGGCCGCGTTGGCCGGCCCCTGCAGGCGGATCGCCTGACCCGCCCCCAGCGCCAGCGTGCCGACGCCCTGGGTCACGAGCGCGCGGTCGACGACCAGCATCTGCCCGGCCTGCACACGCAGCTCGCCGCTGCCACCACGCGCCTGCTGCGGTGCGCGCGTCAGCGTGTCGGCGCTGACCAGCGCCCGGGTGTCGGCGAGCTGCACCCAGGGCGCCGCGAGCACGGCGCTGGCGCCAGCGTCAGTAGCTAGGGCCTGGCTGTCGAGCGTCAGCCCGCGGCCGAGATCGAGCCTCACGTCGTCGACGAAGCGGATGCGCTCCTGTGCGCTGAGCCGCAGCTCGGCGGCGCCCGACACGAGCACGGTTTCCGCTCGCAGCAGCGCCGGTGCGGCGGCGGCGCCGCTGTTGCCGGCGCCGCCAGCGGCGACCACCAGCTCGCGTTCGGCCGGCAACACGGCCGAACTGACGCCGTCGCGCACGCTGCTCAAAGTCACTGCCAGCGTGCCGCCGGCCGCAGCGCCGCCGCCTTGCAGCGACAAGCTGCCATCGACATGCAGGCGCTGGTTGGCGCGCAGGTCGATGCTGCCGCCGGCGCTGCTGATCTCGCGGCGCTTGAGCTGCGGGCCGCTGTCGAGCAGCGCGCGCGTACCGTCGGCGCGCAGGCGCGCACCGGCGGCGACTTCCAGGCCCGTGGGCAGCGCGCTCGCCGCGTTGAGCACGATGCTGCCGCCGGGCAATACGCTGCCCTGTATGAGGCCGCTGGTGCCGGGGGTCAGCAGCGTCGTGCCGCTGACGTCGATGAGGCTGTCGCTGCCCAGGCGCAGCGCGCTCGGTGTGTTGTAGTCGCTGGCGCCGACGGCGCCTTTGCTCAGGCGCAGCTCCACCGTGCCACCGGGCACTGTCACCTGGCCGTCGAAGTCGATCGCCGTGGCGGCGCTCAATTGCAGCCGCGCGCCGGGCTGCAGGTCGATGCGGCTGCCGGCGCCGAGTTCGAGCACCCCTTCGGCCCGGTCGATACCCAGGCCGCTGGACGCCAGGCCCAGGTTGACGGCCAGCGGGCGCGGCTCGGCGCCGTCGCTCGGGTAGCCCGCAGTGCGGCTGGACTCAACCGTTAGCCCCAACAAGCGGCTGCCGCTGGGCGCGCTGCGCAGCGCCGGCGCGGCCAGCCGCGGTGTGATCGACAGGTTGATCGCCGTGCCAGGCGTCAGCGCCAGCTTTTCGCGGCCGTCCAGCGTGATGCTGCTGAAGCCGGCGGCAGCCAGATTTTCCGGCGCCAGCACCAGATCGACGGCCGGTGCAGCGGCTTCGGTGTCGAAGTCGCCGCCGCCGATGCGCACGCTCTGCGTGGCCAGCGTGATGCTGCCGCCCTTGGCGAGCGACTGCGCGTGCAGCGTGCCGCCGAGCACCAGGCGCTGGCCGCCGTCGGGCGCCGCGGTGCGGCCGGCTTGCAGGCTCAAAGTGCCGGCATCGGCACCGCTCACGACACCGCTGGTTGACACCCGCGCGCCGGCGCTGACGTCGATGCCGCTGCCGGCTTGCAGGCGCAGCCGCGATGACGCGTCGAGCGTGACGCGCCCACCCGCGGTGGTCGTGCGCGCGAGCGGGCCGTCGAGCGCCTCGTTGACGATCTCGCCACTGGCATTGAGTTGCGCACCGGCGCCGATATCGACCTCCGACAGCCGCGATCGCGCGACGATGGTGCCGCTGCGCGCGCTGATATCGGCGTCAAGCGCGATCCGCCCCTGGTTGCTCAGCAGCGTGACGCTGCCGCGCGCCGGCATCGTCAGCGCCGCGCTCGCGGGCAGCACGATGTCACCTTCGGTGGCCAGCGTGAAGTGGCCGATGCCACCGTCGCGCAGTGCCTGCGGCGTGATGCGCGAGGCGCCGGGCGCGGCGGCGCCGGGCGTCGCCGCGGTGGCGATCCAGACGTCGCCACGCAGCACCGCGCCGGCATAAGCGACGCTGCCAAACGCGCCGGCATGCTGCGGCGCGCCGAGCGTCAGCGTGCTCGCCGTCGGCGCCGCATCGCGGCCCTGGCGCTGGCGCTCGCCCAGCGAGACGTCGCCGGCCAGTGCGCCGTCGAGCCGGATCGCCGGCGCCACGACGCTGATCGCGCCGGCGGCGCGGCCTTCGGCATAAGCCGCCGCGGTCACCGCCGGCAGGCCCGCGCCGTGGCCGACGACGCTGCCCCAGCGGTCGCTGCGGGCGGCCTGGTTGCCGCCATCGATGAGGCTGTCGTAGACCAGGTCCTTCGGCGCGTTGCCCAGCGTGTAGAGGCCACCGTCGCTGCCGACCAGACGTGTCGGCCGCACCGGCGCCGGGGTGTGCTGCACCTGGCCGCCGGAGACATCCAGCCGCGACCGCGGCGATGCCGTCACCGCCCCCTCGGCGCGCAGCGCGATCGAGCCGCCTGCGCTGAGCCGCTCTTCGGCGCTGCGCTGCAAGCCGGCGCGATAGCCGGCCAGGTCGCCCAGGATCGGCGAGGCCTCGCGCACATCGAGCGTGACGCGGTTGCGCGCCAGCGGGCCGTCTTTTTGCAGCGGCGCATCCTTCAGGTCGTTGCTGCCGAGCAGCTCGGTGGTGACGAAGTGGCGGGCTGCGCTGACGCTGGCATTGCGGCTGCCGGCGACGTCGATCACGGCGGCATCGGCAATCGTGATCGTGGCCGTGGCGTCGTTGGCGTTGAAGCGCTCGCGGGTCAGCACGTCGGCGCGGTAGTCGGGTGCGGCCTGGGCGCGCAAGCGCACCTGCGCGCCGGGGGCGCTGATGCTGGCACCGGGCAGCAGATCGATGCGCTGCCCGGCAAGCTCGATTCGCGAGGCGACGAAAGTCGCGTTGTCGTCCGAGGTCAGCGCCGGCTGGTCGGTCGCCGCGCCGCGGTCGGGTGTGATCTCGATGCGGCTGCCGCTGCCCAGCACCAGCGCACCGGCTTGCTGCGCGCGTTTGTACAGCGGGTTGCTCGGGGTCAGCCCATCGCGGGTGCCACCTTGTGCGAGCAGCAGCACCGAGCCGTTTTCCGCGACGCTGGTGCTGGCGCTGATGCGGCCCGACTGGTTGACGGCCATCCCGACCAGCGTGGTGTTGCCACGCGGGGTGGCGATCGAGCCGCCGGCCAGGTTCGCCGCACTGCCCGCGCTGCCGCCCATCTCGACCAGCAGCCCGCGCAGCGCGGGCACGTCGGGGTTGACCTCGCTGGCGTACAGCGGCTCGGCGGTCGGCAGCTTCAGGTGCACCGTCGAGCCCGCGCCGAGCACCACCTGGCCGGCGGGGCTTTCAATGAGGCCGGCGTTGTCGACCCGCTGCGCGAAGAGGAAAACCCGCCCGCCGGCGGCGCTGCGGATCTCCGCGCCGTTGTCCACATGCACGAAGTTGCGGCCATCGACCAGGTCTTGCGGCTGGCCATCGAACGCAAACGCCGGCCCGGTACCGATCACGCGGTTGTTCAGGCTGCTCAGGAAATCGTCGTTCGAGACATTCAGCGTGCTTGCTACCAGCGCGCCGACATCCACCCGCGCCCCGGCCCCGAACAGGATGCCGTTCGGGTTGATCAGCCAGACCTGCCCGTTGGACTTGAGGGTGCCGAAGATCGCGCTCGGATCGGTGCTGCCGCTGACCCGGTTCAGCGCGCTCGCCGCGGCCGAAGGCAGCTTGAACTCGACGCTGCTGCTGGCGCCGATGTCAAAACGCTGCCACTGGTAAATCGCGCGCGGGCTGGTCTGGGTGATGACCTGGTCGATGCCACCGGCGCGCGGCCCGCTGACGACCGGCGTATTCACCGGCGCGGCCGCGCCACTGCCCTGGACGCGCCAAGCCGTGGCTGGCAACGGCACCGCCTGCGATGCCGGCGTCGCCGGGCGCGCGACGCCTTGTGCCAGGCAGGCCAGCGGCCAGCAGGCCGACAGCGCCAGCAAGATCGGCGTCAGGCCCGGCAGGCCCGGCTTGACCGCAGCGGCGCGTGTCGGTTTCATCAAAACTGCCCCAGCACGCGCAGGTGCAGCCGGGCTTGCCCGGCGCTGCTGGCGCGGGTCTGTTTTTGAGGCCAGGCGAGATCGGCTTCGCCGCTCCAGCCCGGCGCGGCGCGCAAGCGCAGCCCGAAACCGGCACCGAGCAGCGGCGTGCGGCGGGGCTGGCCGGCGCTCGGCTGGCTGACGCTGGTGCGCGCGACATCGATGAAGACCAGGCCTTGCAGGTTGCTTTTTGCGATGTCCGTCAGCGCCCAGCCCGGGCTGCGCCATTCCAGTGAGCCGAGCAGCGCGTGGTCACCACTGGCCTCGGCTTCGAGGTAACCGCGCACCGTCTCGGCGCCGCCGGCGGCAAACTGTTCGGCCGAGACCAGCGGCTGCGTCGCCAACTGCCAGCCCAGGCGCGCGGCCCACTCGCCGGGCAGGCCGTCAAAACGCCGCGTGTGCTTGAGATCGGCACGCCAGTATGAAAAACCGCCGTCGGCGCCTTCGCGCTTGCAGGCGAACTGGTCGACGGCGCCGATATTGCCGGGGCAGGGGATGCGTCGTTGCAGCAGGCTGCGCAGCGCCGCGACGAGTGTCGTGTTGAGACTCCAGCTGTGGTCGGCTGCCGGCCACGCGCCGGCATAGCTGAGTTGCAGCGGCGCATAACGCAGCGGTGTCGACAGCGCATCGCCGCCGGCGATGACACGCTCCTTGAGGTTCTTGACGTCGAAGCCGAAGCCCAGCGTGTGGCTGGATTGCGCATCGGCATGGTTGCGCAGCCAGCGTGCGCCCACGGTGCTGCCCTTGCCGACGACGAGCGCCGCGCCGAGCGGCTCAAGCACGCTGTCGGAGGCCACCGCATAGGCCGCGAAGGTCCAGCCGCCGTGCAGCGGCAGGCTGTAGTTGGCGACCAGCACCTTGGACTGCGCGGTCTCTCGCGGCGCAGTGATGGCGGTGACCGCGATGCCGTGGTCGCGCTGGAACAGGTTGTCGTAACGCAGCGTGGCCTGCACGCGCCAGGCGTCGGTATCGGCAGCGTGGCGGTTGTGCAGCTCGACGGTGGCAGCCAGCGGCAGCTTGTCGGTGACCTTCAACTCGACTTCGACGGTGCCCGGTGCCGCGCCCGGGCGCAGCACCGGCTGCACCCGCCGCTCGTCGCGGTTGATCGCGGCGACCTGGGCCTGCACGGCGTTGAAATCCGGCACGCTGCCGGGTGCCAGCGCGGGCAGCTTGTCGCGGATGAATCCCTGGTCGTACCAGCGCGCGCCGGTGACGCGCAGCCGGTCGACCTGGCCCTCGGTGACCCGCAGGCGCACCACGGCGTGGTCCAGCCGCTGCTCGGGCACGTCGACAAATACGCTCAGGTAGCCCGCCGCCTGGTACGCCTTTTCGAGCGCCGCGCGCGCCGCTTCGACGTCGGCCATCGCGCGGGTGTCGCCCAGGAAGGGCAGCACCGCGGCTTCGACGGCCAGCGCGGAGAGCACGCTGTTGCCTTCGATCTCGAACTCGTGGATCGCAAAACGCGGCCCGGCATCGGCATCGCTGCCCGGCACGTTGCGCGGCTGGTCAGGCGCCGTGGTCTGGGCCAAGGTCGGCAGATGCACGAGGCTGGTCGCGCCAGCCAGGCAGCCGAGCAAGAGGGCGTAGAACATCGGGCGAGTGTGGTCAGCGGGCGTGAACGTGCAGTGAACTGGCATGAGCCGAACGGGCCATGCCCGAGGCGGGCGCAGAGGCCGAATGGATCAGCGCCGGCGCCGCCCTCGCGCCCAGGCCGCGAGCCCGATCAGGCCGGCCAGCGTGAGCATCGCGCTGTGGGGCTCGGGCACCGCGCCCATCACGGCCAGACCGGTCGGCAGCCCCTCATGGGCCCCGCCGCCGAGCTTGCGGCTGGCAAAACCGGCGCCGGTCTCCAGGCCGGCCGCGGCAGCGCCTTCGAGCTTGCGCACGACGAAGCCGCCGCCGATTTCGGTGCGGCCGATGCCGGCGGCAAATTCGCGCAGCCGCAGCGCGGCCGCGGTGGCGCTGCCGTCGAGCGTGAAGCTGAGCACAAAGGCGCCGTCGGCCGGGTCCTGGTCCAGGCCCCAATAACCGTCGGCGCTGAGGTTGTCGAACTCGTCGATGAGCACGCGCTCCAGGCCGTCGGTGCTGCTCGGTGTCGTGAAGTAAAACCACGACGATTTGCCGACCGCGTTGGTGATCGGCACCAGGGCGCCCGAACTCAGCCGGTAGAACTCGGTGCCCGTGGCATCGAAATACCCCGGGATGCCCTTCGGCGTAATGCTGCTGCCGTGCTGCGAATAGACGGTGGACAAGCCGTCCTGCACATGGGTGTTGTCGGCCGCGACGTCGGTGCCGCCATTGAGCGTGTTCACCAGTAGCTCGGCCATCGGCGCGATGGCCTGCGCCAGGTTGTCGTTGAGCAGCGTTTGCAGCACGCCGTAAGCCGGGTTGAGGGTGCCGTTGCCCGGGCCCTGCTGCAGCGTGTGGAACGCGCGCAGGTCGGGGTAGTCGAAGCCATCGCCGTCGACACCGAGAACCGCCCAGCGCAGCCGGTCCTTCAGCGTGCTGGTCGCAAACCCGAATGCGGACTCGATGGTGTAAGGCACCGCGCCCAGGTCTTGTTGCTGCGCTGCCGGGGCGACGCGGTCCAGCAGCCGCTGGAAGCGCTCGTCGCCGGCGCCGGTGATGCGTGGAAAGAAGACCTGATAACCGGCGTCGACCTGGGCCTGGCGGAAGAAGCTGTCGGCGCTGACACCGAGGTCGCGCACGTAGGACACTTCGCGCACCGGGTCCCAGATGACGAGGAAAAGCTCGGCGTCGTCGAGCATCGAAATGGCCGCTCTGGCGGGCGTGCCGAGCCAAGCCGTGGCAAATGCAAACAGCGCCGTCATGGCGACGGCTCGGAATTTGCGGAGCGCGTGGTGGCGGTGCATTGGGCTCAACGGTTTTCTCGCGATGCGGTCAGCCGAAGCGGGCGGCGCTTGGCAACCCACACCGGTAAAACGCGAGGGCCTTGCAAGCAAGGCCCTCGCCAAAAAACTGCCCGTGCCCAGGCTGTGCGGCACGGGTCGGGACAGCCCCTTACTTGACGATGCGGATCGGTGCGCAGCTGTTGCCGCTGGCGCGACCGACGCGGGAAGCGAACTGCGCGTTCACGCCGACTTGGCTGAGCCACGGGCCGGTGTACGACGCCGGGGGCGACATCACGCCCTGCTGGGTGTTGGAGTCGACCACCGCCAGCGCGGCCGGCGAGCCGATCGAGTCGCGCAGCGCACGCAGGAACGAGTCCTTCTCGGAGCCCGGGGCGACGACCGACCGGTTCCACTGCATCGTGGCTTCGTAGACGGCCGGATAGTTGCCGGTTTGTGCCTCGCTGCGCACTGGTGCGACGCCGTCCAGCTTGACGTAGCGGTAGTTGCCGACTTCGACGCCGCCGGCATTGAGGCGGCGCGGGTTGGCTTCACGGCCGATCCAGCCCAGGCCATAGGCGCCGACGACGGCATCGACGCTGTTCATGCAGGCTTCGACGTTGCCGGCACCGCTGCCTTCGTTGACGTAAGTACCGTTTAGCGCAGCGATCGTGCCGGCGACTGCCGGCTGGCCCGGGTTGGCCGCCACGTTCAACGGCGACAGCGCGCCGGTGCCGGCGTTGCAGGGGTTGTAGGCCCAGAACGCGTTCGACGCGGCCTGCGTGCCTGACCCTTCAACACGACGGCAGACATGCAGCTTGCGCTGCTCGGACTGCGCATCGACCGAGGTCGGGATCACGATGTTCCAACCGCGCTTGGCGGTGGTGTTGTTGTTGCCCGAAAGGCCGCCGGTCGTCAGGAAGGAGCG
>JAYUSP010000440.1:0-3618 GCA_043755615.1 Betaproteobacteria bacterium | reverse complement strand
TGCGGGCCCGCATGTCGATCTGAGCGCCCGGTCGCCGCTCGCCGGCAGCCCGCCCGTCCCGGCCCGAGGTCCGGCGTGCTGCGTTCAGGCGCCGATCACGCGGCAGTTGCCGCTGACCGTCAACTGACGCACCTGCTGCCCGAGCGAGCCGAACATCCTGCCGACCAGGCTGGTGGCCGCGGCGTCGTCGCGCCCCAGCACGATGCGGTCGCAGCCCAGCTCGCGCGCGGTGCGGGCGATGGTCTCGGCACAGCGACCGACGCGCACGGTGCTGATGCACGGCACGTTGCTGGACCGAAGCAGCGCCTGCGCGGGTGCGAGGTCTTCGGCACCGGCGGCGTGCTGGAGTTCGTGCAGCTCGCGTTGGTCGAAAAACATTGCCACATGCCCGCTGACGGCCGGCTGCACGTTCAGCAGATGGACGTCGACCGGGCCCTGGGCGTAGATCCGAACGGCCTCGGCCACGGCCGCCTTCATGGCGGCGCGGTCCGATGCGTCCACGGCAACCAGAATCTTGTGCATGGTCATCTCCTTGGGTTCAACCGACGGCTTGCTCGGGAGAGGCCGCCAGGGCGGGCAGCAGCCAGTTGCCGGTCAGCACGACCAGCAGGGCACCGGCGGACGGGGCCAGCATGTGCAGCATGTCGTGGCCTTTCATCCATTCGGCCAGGGCGGGGTCGGACACCGCCATCTCGCCGGCAACCCAGCCCAGCAGCGCCGCGCCGATGGTGATGATCGCCGGGTAACGGGTCATCAGCTTCAGGATCACCGTGCTGCCGTAGACGATCAGCGGGATGCTGATGACCAAACCGATCACCAGCAGCGTGACGTTGCCCTTGGCGGCGGCGGCGACGCCGATCACGTTGTCCAGGCTCATCACCAGGTCGGCGACGATGATGGTCTTGATCGCCGCGGCCAGGTTCGAATGCGACTTCATATCGCCGTTGTCTTCGCCGCCCTTGAGCAGGCCCACGCCGATCCACAGCAGCAGCGCAGCGCCCACCAGCTTCAGGTAGGGCTGGTTCAGCAGCATCACGGCGAAGAAGGTCAGCCCCAGGCGCATGACAATCGCGCCGACGCTGCCGTAGACGATCGCCTTCTTCTGCTGTGCCGGCGGCAGCGAGCGGCTCGCCAGCGCGATGACGACTGCGTTGTCGCCGCTCAGGACGATATTGATCATGACGATCTGGAGCAGCGCGATCCAGAATTCGGGGGTGGCAAACGACATCGTGGCTCCTGACAGGGACGGGAGCCGCCCACCGGCTCCGACCCGGCAGAGCTTAGGAAGCCGTGCTGACGCCTTGCTGGCCCTTGCCTGTCGGCAAGTTGTCGCCAAACTGTCTGCAGGCTGACGCGCCCGCGGTCACGCGGCGCCCGCGGAGGTCGCCGCGCGGGCCGGGAAGGTCACGCTAAAAGTGTTGCCGATGCCGTCCCGGTCCTCTTCCAGCGTGATGCTGGCGCCGTGCAGCTTGGCGATCTCGCTGACGATCGCCAGGCCGAGTCCGCTGCCGTCGGTGTGGCTGCCCAGCAGCCGATGAAAGCGCTCGAAGACGCGCCCGCGCTCCTCGACCGGGATCGCCGGCCCGTCGTCGCTGATCGACAGCCGGCCGGCCCCCGCGTCTGCGGCTTCGACCGCAACCGTCACGCGGCCGCCGCTGCGGCTGTAGCGCACCGCGTTGTCGACCAGGTTGTTGATCAACTCGCGCAGCCGGTCGGGCTCGGCGTCGATCGGCACCGGCCGGCTGGCGCCCTCGAAGCCGAGATCGATGCCTTGCTTGAGGGCCAGCGGCGCCCATTCCATGCTGACTTCGAGCGCGAATGCATCCAGATCGAGCGCCTGAAGACGGACCGCGGCGGTGGCTCCCGCCTCGTTGCGGGCCAGGGCCAGCAGTTGCTGGACCAGCCGCGCCATGCGGTCCACGCCCACGTAGAGTTGCGCCAGCGAATGGTGCATGCGTTGCGGGTCGGCCTCGCGCAGCGCGAGTTCGATCTGCGCCTTCAGCCCGGCCACCGGTGTCTTCAACTGGTGCGCCGCGTTGCCCAGAAAGCGGCTCTGAACTTCCAGCGCACTGCCCAGACGCTGCATGAGATGGTTGACCTCGGCCACCAAGGGCTGCACCTCGCCCGGCACGCCGCGCATCTCCAGCGGCGTCAGGTCCAGATGCGAGCGACCGGCCACCGCGCGGCTCAGCTCCTGCAACGGAACCAGGCCGCGCGAGATGCCGAAGTAGACCGCCGCCGTGGCCAGCAAGATCAGCAGCAGTTGCGGCACCACCACGCTGGCCAGGATCTCCCGGGCCAGCCGGTTTCGCTTGTTCATCGTCTCGGCGACCTGGACCAGCACGGTGTCGGGCTTGCGCTCGCGCCCTGCGATCGGCACCCAGACCGCGGCCATGCGCACCGGCGCGCCGTCGTGCACGCCGCCGTAGAACAAGGGGTCGGCACCGCGTCGCGAGGCGGCAGGCGGATGGGCGATCCGGACATCGCCGCCGATCGGGCCGCCGTCCTCCGAGGTCACGCGGTAGGCCAGCCGATCGTCCTCGTCGTTCAACAGAATCCGTTCCGCGGCCGGCGAGATGTCGAGCCGCGGGCCGCTGTCGTCGGCCCTCACGTGCAGGCCCACCTCGCGCGCGATCTCGAGCAACGAGCGGTCATGCGCCCGGTTCGAGAAGTTCAGCGCACTGCCGTACGTGACCACCGTATCGAGAACCAGCAAGGCCAGCAGCGGGCCGAGCAGCCAGAGCAGCAGCTTGGATTGCAGCCGCGGCTCGCAGGCCGAGGCGCCTTCAGTGTGCGCAAGACCGGCCGGCCTCTCAGGCCGGGCCATCGACGCGTTCCATCAGGTAGCCCATGCCGCGCACGGTGCGGATCTCGCACCCCAGCGGCTCCAGCTTGCGCCGGATGCGGTAGACGTGGACCTCGATCGCATTGGCCGCGACCTCGTCGCCCCAGCCGTAAAGCTGATTCACGATCTGCTCCTTGCTGACGACCCGGCCTTCGCGCATCAGCAGCAGCTCGAGCACGGCCAGCTCGCGGGCGGACAGGTCCACCGGCTGCTCGTCGTGGAAGACGCGCCGACCGACGGTGTCGAAGCGCAGGCGACCGTGTTGCAGCCACGGCGTCGCGTTGTTCGCGCCGCGTCGCAACAGCGCGCGCACGCGTGCCTCCAGCTCGGGCAGGTCGAACGGCTTGGTCAGGTAGTCGTCGGCACCGAGGTCCAGGCCGCGCACGCGGTCGGCCAGCGCGTCCTGCGCGGTGAGCAACAGCACGGGCACTTTCGAGCGGCGGTCGCGCAGCCGCCGCAGCACGTCCAGGCCGTTCAAGCCGGGCAGGCCGATGTCGAGGATCACCAGGTCGTAGGCCTGCGTCGCGAGCGCGCTGTCGGCCTGCTCGCCGGTGGTGGCGGCATCGACGGCGTGAGCGGACTGCACCAGCGCGCGGCACAGCGCATCGGCCAGCGTCTCGTCGTCTTCGACGAGGAGTATTCGCACGGGGGGTCTCGCAGCGGCAGTGAGGGACTGCGATCCTACGGCAGGCGCCCGGTCGCGGATGTCGATCGGGCCGGCGCAGCACGCCGGCGGGCTCGGCTACGCTTCGGGTCCGCCGACACTTCGCCCT
>JAYUSP010000439.1:0-3620 GCA_043755615.1 Betaproteobacteria bacterium | reverse complement strand
CGATGGGCAGCGCGGTGTCTTCCTCGGCCCACAACACCAGCGTGGGCAGCTTGACCGTCACGAACTCGGGCGCGAAGTGCAATTTCATCACCGCGTCGTCAGCGCTGATCGGTGGGCGCAGCGGCGACGCTCGGTAGTAGTTCAGCGCACCGTCCATGCCCTGCCGCCAGACGGCTCGGTACTGGTGCTTCACCGCGTCGGTGAGCCAGCCGCCGCCGACGCGCGATGCATCGCCGGCACCCATGTTCTCGAAAAACGGCCACAGCCGCGCGTAGTCGTTCTCGCTCAGCAGCGCCTGCGCATCGGGCCGGCACAAGAAGTTCATGTACTTGCTGGCCGCCTGCTGTGCCGGGTTGGTTTGCAGCTCGCGCAGAAACGTGGCCGGGTGCGGCGAGTTGACGATGACCAGCCGCCGGGTCTGCGCCGCGTGCTGCACCGCGAAGTTCCAGGCCACTGCGCCGCCCCAGTCGTGCGCCACCAGGGCCGCCAGCGGCCGACCCGGTGACACGGCCTGCACCAGGGCCAGCAGATCGCTCAGCAGGTGCTTGACGCGATACGCCTCGACCTCGGCCGGCGCCGAAGAATCGGCAAAGCCGCGCAGGTTGGGTGCGATGCAACGAAAGCGCGTTGCGAAGTGCCGCAGCAGCGCGTCCCACACAAAGGCGGCTTCCGGAAAGCCGTGCAAAAACACCAGCACCGGCGCGTCGACCGGCCCGGCCGCACGGCACGACAGCGTGATGCCGTGCGGCAGGTCGACGCGAAGGTGCTCGATCACGACAGCGCGCTCAAGCGGCGTCGACGGCATGTGCGCTCCCACCGCGTGTCCAACCATGCAGCACCACGGCGGCGTCGCCGATGCCGGTCTTTTTCAGCGCCGAGAACAGCGACACGCTGACGTCGGCCTGCTCGGTGGTCAGGTCGGCCAGTGCCGCCTGCGCGGCGACCAAGGCTGCCGCCTGCTCGCTGCGGTTCAGCTTGTCGGCCTTGGTCAACAGCACCAGCATCTTGACCGAGCCGTTGCCGATTCGCGGCGCCACGAAGCCCAGCAACTGCTTGTCGAGGTCGGTGAAGCCCAGGCGCGAATCGATCATCAGCACCATGCCGCTCAAGCCCCGGCGCACCTCCAGGTACTCGGCCATCACCTGCTGCCAGCGCAGCTTGGCGCCGCGCGCCACGGCGGCGTAGCCGTAGCCCGGCAGGTCGGCGAACAGCGCGTCAGCAGCACTCTTGGGGCCCAGCTCGAACAGGTTGATGTGCTGGGTGCGGCCCGGCGTCTTCGAAGCGAAAGCGAGCCGCTTCTGCTGCGTCATCACATTGATGGCCGTCGACTTGCCGGCGTTCGAGCGGCCGACGAAGGCGACCTCGGGCAGCTCGGACTGGGGTAGCTGGTTCAGCAGGCTGGCGGTGGTCAGGAAGCGCGCGGTGTGGGTCCACGCCAGCGCCAGCTTCTCGGGGTCCGGAACCAGCACGGCACCCGCCGCGACAGCGGCTGACGGCGCCGATCGACGCGCTCTGACGGGGGTGTTTTGCTCGGTCATGCGATGTCCCAAAACCGTCATTGTAAAATCGCCCCGTTTTGCACCACGCGATGTCGCCCCCATGAAGCCTGTCCTTCGATTGCTGACCAGCCTCCTGCTCGCCACCAGCGCCGCCTCGATGGCCGCCACCGAGGCCCCGCCGGCAGCCAAAGCCGACCTGGCCAAGGGCGAAGCCACCGCCGCTGTCTGCGTGGCCTGCCACACCAACGACGGTTCGCGCGGCAGCCCGGCGAACCCGATCCTGCAGGGCCAGCACCCCGAATACCTCGCCAAGCAGTTGGCCGAATTCAAGGCCGGCACGCGCAACAACGCCATCATGAAGGGCTTTGCCTCCACGCTGAGCGAAGCCGACATGAAGAACGTGGCCGCGTTCTACGCCAGCAAGATCGCCAAGCCCGGTTTCGCAAAGAACAAGGAACTCGTCGCACTCGGCGAGAAAATCTATCGCGGCGGCATCGCCGAGCGCAGCATCCCGGCCTGCTCGGGTTGCCACAACCCGACCGGCGCTGGCATCCCGTCGCAGTACCCACGCCTGGCCGGCCAGCACGCCGACTACACCGAAGCGCAACTGACGGCGTTCCGCGGCGGCGTTCGCAACAACAACCTGCAAATGACCGGTGTGGCTGCCAAGCTGAACGACCGTGAGATCAAGGCCGTGTCCGACTACATTGCCGGCCTTCGCTGAGTCGCCGTTGCACCGCGACAGGCCGGGCTTGCCCGGCCTTTTCTTTGAGCGGTAGCGAAGTCGGCGGTGACTGGCCCGGTTTCCTGCGTCAGTTCTGCATTTGGACATTGCAGCGTGGCGCTACAGTGCCAGCCAGCCCACTCGCGCCACGCCCATGCCTTACATCCGCCGAGACGCAGCCGGGCTGATCGCCTCACTGCATCGCGATGCCGAAAGCGCGAGCGACGAATTCGTGCCCGACGACGATGCCGATGTGCGCGCCTTCGTCGGCCAAACCGAGGGCCCTGCGTTCGGCCGGCTCGACGCCGATTTCGTGCGCGTGATCGAAGACGTGATCGACGCGTTGATCGTCAAGAACGTGATCAACATCACCGACCTGCCGGCTGAAGCGCAGGTCAAGCTGTTCGAGCGCAAAACCTTCCGCGAGCGGGTCTCCAAAAGCTCGCTGCGCCTGTTCGAGCCCACCGATTTCGGCGACATCATTTGACCGGGTCCGCATCCGGACGGTCCGGGTTGGCGTAAGCACTGAAGGGTTTGCCGCGACACAAGCCTGTGGCTGATGCAACCTTGGCTCTGCCGCAGAGTCCCACGCCGTTCGCCCCCGCCACCGACCCGGAGCCTTCCTGATGCATTTCCACAAAGACAACGGTTTTTCGCACCACGCCGCCAGCGAGATCACGCCGCGTGCGGTCTACGAGCAGCGTCGCACGCTGCTGAAAGCCTTCGCGATGGGTGCCGGCGGCACGGCGCTGGCCGCCTGGGGCGCGCGCGAGGCCTTGGCGCAGACCGCCCGGCCCGGCAAGCTGGCGGCATTGCCGGGGGCGCGCAGCGCGGTCGCCGGCGCGGTGACGATGGAGAAGCTCACGCCCTACCAGGACATCACCACCTACAACAACTTCTACGAGTTCGGCACCGACAAGGCCGACCCCGGCCGCAACGCCCACACGTTGAAGACGCGGCCCTGGACGGTGGCCGTCGAAGGCATGGTCAAGAAACCCAAGGTCTACGACATCGACGAGTTGATGAAGCTGTCGACGATGGAAGACCGCGTCTACCGCCTGCGCTGCGTCGAGGGCTGGTCGATGGTGATTCCGTGGCTCGGCTATTCGCTCAGCGAACTGATCAAGCGGGTGGAGCCGGCACCGGGCGCCAAGTACGTCGAGTTCGTCACCCTGGCCGACGCCAAGACCATGACGTCCCTCGGCTCGCGCGTGCTCGAGTGGCCCTACGTCGAAGGCCTGCGCATGGACGAAGCGATGCACCCGCTGGCGCTGCTGGGCTTCGGCCTGTACGGCGAGGTGCTGCCGAACCAGAGCGGCGCGCCGGTACGCGCCGTAGTGCCGTGGAAGTACGGATTCAAGAGCGGCAAGTCCATCGTCAAGATCCGCTTCACCGAC
>JAYUSP010000438.1:0-3631 GCA_043755615.1 Betaproteobacteria bacterium | reverse complement strand
TGAGCCGCGTCAAACACTGGCACCTTACCCACCGCGAAGGGCACCGCGTCGAGCTCGTCGCCTGGGACTTGCTGCTCACGGTGTGGGTCATCGGCGTGGTCGGTTTGCCGGCCAGCGCGATGCTGGGTTCGGGCCTCGGCCTGGTGCTGTCGGCAGTCGCGGTGGCGTTGCCGACACTCTATGTCGCACTGCGCCGCAGGCTGCACCGCAATCATCGGCTGCGCTGCGACTGGTTTGCCGCTTCGATCGACCGTTAGGCCATCGTTTGGCCCATGAGAACCGGTCGCGCGGCGCCGGCCGGCATCGGCGCGGTCAGACCGGCGGGCGCTCGCGCCGCAGCGGCGCATAGGCTTCGGATTCTGCAGCGACCGCCTTGACCAGCGACTCGACCAGCAAGGCGTCGAACTGCTGCCCGTGGCGCACCCGCAATTGGCGCAGCGCGCGCCCGCTGCCTTCGAGCTCGGGGAAGCGCATCAGCAGCGGCCCGGAGCGAAAGACCTGCAAGTGGATGTGCGTGCGGTAAGGCGCCAGTGCCAGCACATGCAGCCCGCGTTGGGCGTAGACCAGGCTGCCGCCACGCACCGTGATCTCCAGCTCGGGCGCGGTGGCCTGCACCAGCGCGTGCAGCGCCCGCGCGTTGGCCTGCTGCTGCAGCGGCAACAGCTCGAACCAGGATTCGATCAGGGCTGTGTTCTGGCGGTAGCCGCGCATGGGGCGACTCAGAGGGTGCGCGCGTCGAAGGTATTGCACTGGGCGACATTGCCCGCTTGCAGGCCGCGCTTGAACCAGCTCACGCGCTGCGCGCTTGAGCCGTGGGTAAAACTCTCGGGCACCACGGTGCCCTGCGATTTGCGCTGCAAGGTATCGTCGCCAATCTGCGACGCCGCGTTCAGCGCCTCTTCGATATCACCCTGCTCGAGCCAACCCTTGCTGCGCTGCGAGTGATGCGCCCAGACACCCGACAGGCAGTCGGCCTGCAACTCCGCGCGAACCGAGAGCGCGTTCATCTGCGCCTCGGGCACCTTGCCGCGCATGCCGTCGACGCGGGCGGTGATGCCCATCAGGTTCTGCACATGGTGGCCGACCTCATGCGCGATGACATAGGCCTGGGCAAAGTCGCCAGGCGCGCCCATGCGCGTCCTCAGGGTGTCGTAGAACGCCAGGTCGATATACACCTTGCCGTCGCCCGGGCAATAAAACGGGCCCATCGCCGATTCGCCGGCGCCGCAAGCGGTGCGCGTCACGCCGCGGAAGAGCACCAGCTTGGGCACCTGGTAGGTCTTGCCGCTGGCCTGGAAAACCTGGGTCCACACGACCTCCGTATCGCGCAACACCGTAGAAATGAAGGTCGCCGCGCGGTCGTCGGCGGGCGGCGCTTTGGCTGCGCCGGGCGCCGAAACGGCCATATCCGCGGGGCCGCCCCCGCCGCTGAGAAAACCAAGCACGGTGAGCGGGTTGATGCCGAAGATCCAGCCCGCCACCAGCGCGACCACGATCGTGCCCACGCCGATGCCGCGGCCACCGCCCAGGCGCCGCCCAACCCCACCCAACCCGCCACCGCCCTCACCGCGGCGGTCTTCGACATTCTGGCTCTGTTCGTGGCCTTCCCATTTCATCGCATGATCCTTCAAGCCCTTGGCAGGGTGACACCACGCTGGCCCTGGTACTTGCCACCGCGATCCTTGTAGCTGGTTTCGCAGGGCTCGTCACTTTCGAAAAACAAGACCTGCGCACAGCCCTCACCGGCATAGATCTTGGCCGGCAGTGGCGTCGTATTGCTGAATTCCAGCGTCACGAAGCCTTCCCATTCGGGCTCAAAAGGCGTGACGTTGACGATGATCCCGCAGCGCGCGTAGGTGCTCTTGCCCAGGCAGATGGTCAAGATGTTGCGCGGGATCCGAAAATACTCCATCGTGCGCGCCAGCGCAAAGCTGTTCGGCGGGATGACGCAGACTTCGCTTTCCATGTCGACGAAACTGCGCTCGTCGAAATCCTTGGGGTCGACCACCGTGCTGTAGATGTTGGTGAAGACCTTGAACTCCGGCGCGCAGCGGATGTCGTAGCCATAACTCGAGGTGCCGTAGCTGATGATCTTCTTGCCATCTTTTTCGCGCACCAGCGCGGGCTCGAAGGGCTCGATCATCCCGGTGCGTAGTGCGGTTTCTCGAATCCAACGGTCGTTCTTGATTGTCATGCCATGCTTTCCAGGGGTGCCGCATTCTAGGAGCCTGGACTAACATCGCCAGCCAAGGAGAATCCAGCCATGGCAACACCCTTTCGCCCGGCTCTTGACTTGCTGTCGCAGTACGCCGAATACCACCGCGACCGCCGCAATATCCAGACCCATTTTGTCGGCGTGCCGATGATCGTCTTTGGCATCGGCGTGCTGCTGGCACAACCCTCGTTCCTGCTCGGCGGCCTGGTGTTGACACCGGCCTGGATGATCTTCGCGCTGCTCGCCACATGGATGCTCTCGCGCGGCCATCTCGGCATCGGCGCGGCGTCGACCGCCGTCGTCGGCATCCTGATGAGTTTGGCGCACCGGGTGCCGGTCGCCAGCACCGCGGTCTGGTTGGCCTGGGGTGTCGGATTTTTTGTCGTCGGCTGGATCATCCAGTTTGTCGGCCACTACTACGAAGGCCGCAAGCCGGCTTTTGCCGACGACCTGGTGGGCCTGTTTGTTGGGCCGATGTTCGTGACGCTGGAGTTGTTCGCGCTGCTCGGGCTGTTCAAGTCGCTGCTGGCGCAGATCGAAGACCGCGTCGGGCCGACTCATCTGCGCGACCTGGCGCACAGTTCGACCTGAAGTCGACGCGGGCTGCGCGCACGCGGCTCCCAGGTCGATTCGCCGGCACCGGCTTCAAGACCAATCGACCAGCACCTCGGCCAACCCCGCCTTGGCGTGCCCCGGCGCCGGCGCGCGGGTCGCGGTACCGAGTGCGACCCAGCCAACCAGCGTTTCGCCGGCGTCGCAAAAAGCTGCCTGCACCGCGGCGTGGCGAACCTTGGCCCCGCTCAACATCTTGCCGGCGAAGCCCAGCGCATGCGCCGCGTTGAGAAAGTTCGCCAGCGCACCGCCCACCGCGGCCCATTGTTCGTGCGCCGGCACCACCGGATGACCGAGGTCGATGCGCGCGACCAGCGCCACCGTCACCGGCGCGCGCAAGGCGCGGTCGGCATCGATGGCCGCGGCAGCGGCATCCTTGCCGGCGTCGCGAGCGGCCTGCTCGAAGAGCGCGGCCAGCCGCTGGCGGGCATCGCCGCGAACGACCTTGAACCTGAACGGCACCAGCCCGGCATGGTCAGGCGCGCGCAGCGCGGCGGTGGCCATCGCCACCAGCGCAGCGTCGTCAGGGCCGGGCTCGGTGAGATGTTTGCTGCCCAGCGAATGGCGCGAATGCAGGCTGGCGAGGACGGGGTTGGTGGCAGGCATGGCGCAGTCAAGTCAGTACACGAGCGTGCGCCAGCGCAGGTCACCCGCGCGGGCCATGAATTGCACCGCGCCACCGCGGCCGCTGCATTCGGCGATCAAGTTGTTCGGGTCGATGGCGTTGGCGTGCAGCGCATCGGTGCAGGCCAGCAACACCGCGCCATGTGCCACCGCCTCTTGCATCGTGTCGAGGATCGTCTT
>JAYUSP010000437.1:0-3645 GCA_043755615.1 Betaproteobacteria bacterium | reverse complement strand
CCGGCGTCGCCGACTCCGCCACATCGCAATTTTTTGTCAACCTGGTGGCCAACAGCTTTCTCGACCGCACCGCCACCGCACGCGGCTATGCGGTCTTTGGCAGCGTGACCAGCAATACCGCGCTGGCCACCACGATCGGCAACGCACCTTGCTCGGCGATCACCGGGTTTTCGGAATGTGCGCCGTCGCCCAACGTGGTCATCAATAGCGCAACACAAACCCAGTGAGGGTCAGCGCAAGGGCTGTAGTGGCGCGCGAAAAGTGCGCAGACTTGCGGCGCGGCCGGCGCGCTGATCAGACCAAGCGAAGCTCGTCAGCCCGCCGCTGCGCGGCCGTGAAATCAAGCGCGCCGTTGTAGATCGAACGGCCGCAGATGACGCCGCTGACGCCGTCGGCCTCGACCGCGCAGAGCTGTTCGATATCGGGCATGCCGGCCAATCCGCCCGAGGCGATGACCGGGATCGACAGTGCCTGCGCGAGCTTCACGGTGGCGTCGATATTGATGCCGGTCAGCATGCCGTCGCGGCCGATATCGGTGTAGATCACGGCCTCGACGCCGTAGTCCTCGAACTTCCTTGCGATATCGATCACCTCGTGGCCGGTGAGCTTGCTCCAGCCGTCGGTGGCGACCTTGCCGTCACGCGCATCGAGGCCGACGATGATGTGGCCGCCAAAGGCGCTGCAAGCGTCCTTCAGGAAACCCGGGCTCTTGACGGCCGCGGTGCCGATGACGACATAACTCAGGCCATCGTCGAGATAACGCTCGATCGTGTCGAGATCGCGGATGCCGCCGCCCAACTGCACCGGGATCGAGTCGCCAACAACACGCAGGATCGCCTTGACCGCACTTTCGTTGACCGGCTTGCCGGCGAAGGCGCCGTTCAGGTCGACCAGATGCAACCGGCGCGCGCCGGCATCGAGCCAACGCCGGGCCATCGCCGCCGGGTCGTCGCCGAAGGTGGTGGACAGGTTCATGTCGCCTTGTTGAAGGCGGACACATTTGCCGTCTTTCAGGTCGATCGCCGGTATCAGCAGCATGGCGCGTGCAGTAGTTTGGAATAGCGGGTTGGCGTGGCAGGTTGGCGAGGCGGGTCGGGATGAAGCGGGGCGCGGCAGGTCGGCCAGGCCGGCGCTCAGGGTTGCCAGTGTAGAAAATTGCGGTACAGGGCCAGGCCGGACGCGGCGCTCTTTTCGGGGTGGAATTGCGTGGCAAAAATGTTATCGCGTGCCAGCGCGCAGGTAAAGGGCCCGCCGTAGTCCGCCTCGCCCGCCGTGTGGCGCGGGTCAGTCGGTGCCGTGTAGTAGCTGTGCACGAAGTAGAACCACGACGCGTCGGGGATGCCGTGCCACAGCGCATGCGGCGCTGCGGACACGGCCAATGACCCGCGTTGCGACACGCGGTTCCAGCCCATTTGCGGCACCTTGAAGCGGCTGCCATCGGGCTGCAAGCGGCCGGCCAGATCGAAGCGTCGCACGCGGCCGGCGATCAGGCCCAGGCCCGGCGTGTCCTGCTCGTCGCTGTGGTCGAGCAGCATCTGCATGCCGACGCAGACACCCAGCAGCGGTTTGTTCACCGCCGCGTGCAGTACCGCGGCTTGCAGGCCGGAGTCGCGCAGCTCGCGCATGCAGTCGCGCATCGCGCCCTGGCCCGGCAGCACCACACGGTCGGCGGCAAAAACCTCATCGGGGTCGGCACTGACCTTGACCTCGATGCCGCTGCCCGCGGCGACATGCAGCACCGCCTGCGAGACTGAGCGCAGGTTGCCCATGCCGTAGTCGACAACGACAACCGCGCCGCGTTGTCTTGCAGGCGTCACAAACTGCCCTTGGTCGATGGGATCACGCCGGCCGCGCGCGGGTCGGCGCTCAGCGCCATGCGCAGCGCACGCGCAAAGGCCTTGAATACGGTCTCGCACTGGTGGTGCGCGTTGTCGCCCTTGAGGTTGTCGATATGCAGCGTGACCAGCGCGTGATTCGCAAAACCCTGGAAAAACTCGTAGGCGAGCTGGGTGTCAAAACCGCCGACCATGCCGGATTTGAAAGGCACGTCCATGTGCAGACCCGGGCGGCCGGAGAAGTCGATCACCACCCGCGACAGCGCCTCGTCCAGCGGCACATAAGCGTGGCCGTAGCGGGTGATGCCACGTTTGTCGCCCACCGCCTGTGCCACGGCCATGCCCAGCGTGATGCCGACATCTTCGACCGTGTGGTGGCCATCGATATGCAGGTCACCGTTGGCGTGGATGTCCAGGTCGATGAGCCCGTGGCGCGCAATCTGGTCGAGCATGTGGTCGAAGAAGCCGATGCCGGTGTTGAGCTTGGCCTCGCCGCTGCCGTCGAGGTTGATGACGACGCGGATCTGCGTTTCCTTGGTGTCGCGGCGGATATCGGCGGTACGCATCGCTGTCAGATTCGCTGTCAGATTCACAGGCTGGCTTTCAACGCTTGCATCATGAGTTGATTCTGCGCTGCGGTGCCCACCGTCAGGCGCAGGCAGTTGGCCAGCAGCGGGTGCATGCCGGCGACATTTTTCACCAGCACGCCGCGGCTTTTCAGTCCTTCAAAAGCGCGCGCCGAGTCCGGCACGCGAACCAGGATCATGTTCGCCTCACTCGGGTAGGCGCGCACGCCGGCGACATCGGCCAGTGCGCTTTGCAGCCAAGCCCGCCCATCGCGCAGCAGCGCCGCCTGGCGCGCAAATTCATCGGCATGGCGAAGCGCAAACAGCGTCGCCTCGGCGTTGAGCACGCTGACGTTGTAGGGCGGCCGCAGTTTGTCGATCTGCTCGATCACAGCCGCCGCGCCGCAGAGATAGCCCAGGCGCACACCAGCGAGGCCAAATTTGCTCAGCGTGCGCAGTACCAGCACATGCGGCTGCGCGGCCATGCGCTGCATCCAGCTGCGTGACGAAAACGGCTGGTAGGCCTCGTCGAATACGACAAACCCCCGGCCTTGGGCGCCGACCGCGGCGACTATTGCGTCGATCACCGCGTCGTCGAAAAGATTCGCCGTCGGGTTGTTCGGGTAGGCGATATAGGTGATCGTCGGTCGGTGTTGATGAATCGCCGCCAGCATTGCCAGCGCATCGAGCTCGAAGTCAGACGTCAGTGACACGCCCACGAAGGGCAGCCCCTGCAACTGCGCGGACATCGCGTACATCACAAAACCCGGCAGCGGCGCGAGCACCGAAGCGCCGGGCATGTCACAGGCCATCGCGAGCAGGCCAATCAACTCGTCGGAGCCGTTGCCCAGCATCAGCTTGCAGCCGGCCGGCAGGTCGACAAACTTCGACAGTGCCGCGATGAGATCGGCAACCGACTGCGCCGGATAACGGTTGATCGCGACGCGGCCCAGGCGTCGCCCAAGTTCGCGCTGCAAGACCAGCGGCAGCACAAAGGGGTTCTCCATCGCATCGAGCTTGACCAGCCCGGCGCTGGGCTGGACAGCGTAGGCGTGCATCGACTGCACGTCCTGTCGAATCGTGGTTTGCAGGCGGTCGGGCAAGGTGGTCATCGGGTGCGTGCCAGGCTGAGCCCGCGATGATGCCGCATCAAAGACAAACCCCGCCGCAGCGGGGATCTGGCTTGACGGTCGTGCGGTGGCGTGCGGTGACGTTCAGACCGCGGTTTGCGCGCGCTGGCGCCG
>JAYUSP010000436.1:0-11390 GCA_043755615.1 Betaproteobacteria bacterium | reverse complement strand
CTTCTTCTGTCCGTCGACCTCGACGTCGTAAAAAATCTCCACACGCGGCTGGCGCTGGCTCGCTGCGGGATCGTCCGCTTCGTTCGCCGACATCGGCGACCGCAACGCATAAGCCGAACCATCGATCAGCCGCAGCGTCAACGCCCTGCCCTGCCAGGGCAAATGTGCGGGCTGGTTGTCGGCGACGATGACCACCTCGGCCGGCAACTGCTGTTCCGGGTCTTCAATTTGCAACCACAACGGCCGTGTTGCCGGCAGATCGATCTCATGGCCGTTCTGGATCTCACGCAGCGGGCTGATGAGCAGGCCCTCGTCGGTCAGGCCGACAAAGATGCGCCGCCGCGGCAGCCGCCGCGTTGCGAAAGCGAAGTCACTAGCGAAGTCGCTTGACGCCAGGAAGCTTTGTGCCTCGCTGCCGAGCACGCTGGCATCACCCAGCAGCAGATGCGCGCCGTAGTAGGCGCGACGGCCCGAAGCATGATCGAGTGTGCCTTCGGGCAGGTCGGGGACCGCGCGCACGACCCAGCGCGCGACGCCGTCGGCGTTCGGCCCAGCGTCGAGTTCCTGCAGCACGCTGCGCCATTGGGCTTCGATCCAGCCGTCGCTGCGGTCGCGCAGCAGGCGCCAGGTCAGCTCTTCTTCAAGCCGCGCTCGCGGCGTCAACCAGGGTGCATGTTCGAGGTGGACGCGGTGCCAGAGCGCGTCGAGCAGCGGCGGCGGCAGCAGCGTGCGCAAGGCGTCGCGCACTTCGCGGCGAAAAGAAAATCCCGCCGCCGACCGGGTCTCGACGAGGTCGCTCAACCACAGGTCGGCCTCGTCTCCGGTGCTGCCTTCGGGCAGCAGGCGCAGGCGCGCCAGGCGCAGAAAAGCCGGTGTCACACGCACTGGCAGGCAGGCCAGCAGTGCGAGCTGCGCTGCGCCGGGATGGCTGTCGCGCAGCGCCTGCAAGACGGCCGGCAGCTCGATGCCCAGGGCCGTCACTGCGCCGGTCACTGCACCGGTCCCTGCACCGAATGCTGCGCCAGTCACTTCGCCGTTCACGTCGCCAATCACCGCTGCACCCCGGCATGGGCCCGCGCACTGCGCCGCAGCGCCTGCACGCCGCTGGCGGCGTCCCAGGCCAAGGCGGTGCCAAAACCCGCTGCTGACGCCGGCCAGCGTGCGCTGGGATAAGGAATCAGCACGACGCTGCGCAAGCCGCGGCGGCGGGCTTCACTCTGGAAGCCCTGCCACGCGTCGAGGCTCGCGAGCGCCGCGCCCAGGCCGGCGCCCGAACCAACACCCGAACCCGCACCCGAGCTCACACGCAAACCAGCACTCGAACCAGCACCAATCCCGAGGTCGCTGATGACCATCACCGCCGACCCCCGCCCCGGCCAGTGCATTGGTGCCCAGCGCACCTGGCCCTGCCCGCGCAGCCCTTGTTGCGGGCCGCCGATGAAGTCGGCAACACGCACGCGGTCCTTGCCAAGCAGGCGCATCGCGCTGGCGGCGAGTTGCTGCTTGTCGCGCGAAAACGGCAACATTGCCGGGCCGGTGTCGAAGAGCAGATGCACCGAATGCCCGAGCGCGCTGACCATCTTGCGCGGCAATGTCGCCACCGGCTCGGCGCGGGCGATCAGCGCCACTGCTGCGGCGATATCGGCATCGCCGTTGGGCGTGCTCACCGTCGCCAGCTCGCGCAGGATCGCGCGCACGCGGCCGGGCGCAAACAGGCTTTCCAGCGGCGCTGCGGCGCCGGGTGCTTCGGCGCTGCTGCGCTGCGCCTCGACGCCACTGCGGGCAGCGCCGCGCGTGGGTGCGGCGAGGTCGGCGCGCCCGGCGAGTTGCTGCAATACCGATGCCCGGGCCACGAGTTGATCGGGGTCGTGGCTGCGCTGCCGCGCTGGCGGCGTTGTTGTCGTCGGGTCTTTCTGCAGAGCGGCCGTGCGCGCCGCGGCAATCGCCAGCGGCACGGTCTGCGCGATCAGTGCGCCCAGCGTCGACTCGGGCGCGGCGTTGGCGGTTTTGCCTCCGTGCTGCGCGCCGGTTTGAGGCGCCGCCGCCGGTGCAATCAACGCCGCCAGCGCGTCGACCAGGGCCGGGTCGAGCGGCCCGGGCGGACGCAGCCGCGCCACCGCCCGCAGCAGCGGGGCCAGTTGGTCGGGGCCGGTCGTCAACGACATCGCTGCACCGGCATCAAGGGCTGCGCGTTGCGCTACGGCCCTTGAGCACGCAGGCCTCGGCGAGCTGCATCCAACTGTCGGAGCGCGGCCCGACCTGCAGTTCCTTGCAGGCCTGCACGAAGTCCAGGAATTCGGCCGCGCTGACGGCGGGCGCCGCGGCCGCGCCGGGGGTCGTCGCGAGTGTGGCCAGCAGTTTCAGTGCCGCCGCAATCGTCTTGCCGTCTTTCGGAAAATGCAGCCGGGCCACCGCGCCGAGGTCGGGCTGCTTCAAGTTCAGGCTGATGCAGCGGCGCACGAAGGCCGGCGGCAGGTCGCGCTCGTCATTGCTCGTGATCACGATCAGCGGGATGCCGCTGCGGCAGGTCACGCGACGGCCGGTATCGGCAACCTCGAAACGCAGGCCGCCCAGCACCTCAAGCAGGTTGTTAGGCAGGTCGGGGTCGGCCTTGTCGATCTCGTCGATGAGCACCACTGCGGGGTTGCGTTTGGGCGCGCGCTTTGGCGGCGCTTCGCGCAGCAGCGACAACGGCGCGGCGGCGCTCTCCAGGTCCAGTGCCTGCCACAGCACTGCGGGCCGGACATAGGCCATCAACTCGGGGTTCAGCGCCTTTGCCTGCGCGTCCTGCAGGCGATGCAGTTGGTCGACTTCCCACAGCAGCGACGTGATCTCGGTGCGCGAATTGACGGTGCGTTCGAGGTACCGCCACTTCAGCCGCGCCGCCGCGCTGCGCGCTAGCGACGACTTGCCGCAGCCCGCCGGCCCGGTGACGAGCAAGGGCCGCTGCGTCGCCGCAGCGGCCGACAGCGCCAGCTCCATCGCCGGCGTGAAAGCGTAGACGGTGCCGCTGCGGAAATCACCCACACCCACACCCACACCCACACCGGCTGCGGCGGCAGCGCGCCGGGGCGCACGCGGCGGGTGGTCGAAGATGCTTTTGAATTTCATGGCTTGGCGCCTCCGAGTTGTTGGATTTTTCTGCGGTAGTTAAAAAGCCAGCGGCGATCTTCGCCATCCGGCCAAGCCGGGCTCAAGGGCTCGCAGTCGGTGCCCGCGGCCAAAGTCGGCGGCAGGCTGTCGCCAGTCCAGAAGACAAATACCGCGGTCCGGAAGCGTGCCGCCAGCGTCACCGCCAGCTCGACCCAGCGGGGTGTGTAGCGTGCGCAGACGACGATCGGTGCGCCCGATTCGCGGCGTGCTTCAGCGAGCTGCTCGGCCAGCCGCAGCATCGGCTCGGGCTGCTCGTTGAGCAACTCCCAGCCGCCGGTGCCGAGTGCCGCTTCGGCCAGCTCGGCGGCCAGAAAGCGCGTGACCTCGGCCTGGTCGTCGTCACCCCAGCCGTCGGGCAGCTCGACGATCTGCCAAGTGCGCTGCAGGTCGTCGCGCGGCAGCCCGGTGGCCGCGCGCAGCAGCATGCGCAGCGCCCAGCTGTCGTTGGCATTCATGAGCAGCGAGCCGCGCCCTTCGTGCTGCTGGCACAGCGTGAGCAGGCAGCAGGCGCTCTCTGCCGGCAGGCGCATCGGATACAGCGCCTCGAACAGCCGCGCGCCGAGATGCACGTCGCCCTGGCTGCCCAGCGCAACATCGGAGATCACGGTGTCGACGGCCTTGTCCGCTGCCTGGCGCACCATCTTCAGCGCCAGGTTTTCATGCGCCTGCACATAGGGCTGCCAGGCGTCGGCGGCGTAATGCTGCACGAGCGCCGCGCCGACACTGCCGGCCGGCGCGTAACGCTGGATGCAGTCTTCGACATGCACCCGCACCGGGTCGAAGGTCAATCGCGCGATGCCCGCGGCGAGCTTGTTTTGCAGTGCCGTGACGATGGCGTCAATCCTGGCCTTGTCGCTGATCCCTGCCGGCATTTGCAGGCTGCTCAGCCGCAGGTCGCCGATGAAAGGGTTGGTAGCGAGATCGCTGGCTTTGAGGTCACCGAGCAGCACCGGGATGACCACAAATCGGTCGTCGAGCGCCTTGCGCCAGAGCAGCAGGTTGGCCTCGCGCGGCACCCAGCGCGAGTTCTCGCGTTGCACCGCGCGCGGCGAGAGCAGGATCACCGCCGCATCACACAAGCCCATCCAGGCGTACAGGCGCTGCACCCAGGCGTCACCGGCTTGCAGGTCCTTCTGGTCGGTGAGCGCTTCAAGGCCTGGCGTGGCCGCCAGCCGCTTGACGAGTGCCTTGAGAAACGCCAGCGTCTTCGGCTCTTCCACCGCGTGTGCGCTGTGGCTGATGAAGATGCGGCAGTTGCGCTGGCTCACCGCATCAGTCTAGTTCAGCCGCTCGCCCGTTGACAGGCGGGGTCTGGGTTGCGCATCGATGGCAATTCGATGGTGTCTTGGTGGCGTTCGTCGGCAGCGCCAACGCTGCATTCAAGCGGCGAACGATGCCACCGCGCGGCCGACACCGTCGCCGATCGGAATGCCCTGTGAGCGCAGTGCGGCTTCGACGCCGGCGATCGTGCCCAGGATCATCCCCGGGTTGCCATCGCCGAGGTGACCGATGCGAAAGGCGCGCCCGGCCAGCGGGCCCAGGCCGCCGGCGATGGCGACCTGGAACCGCTCGCGCGCGACGCTGCGCATGGCTTCGACATCGATGCCGGGCGCGACCGCGATCGTCGTCACCGACAGACACCGACTGGCCGGCTCGCGGGCAAAGAAGTCGAGCTGGCCGCCCAGGCGCCAACCTGTCACCGCCGCCTGCACCGCACGCGCCAGTTGCGCGTGGCGCGCAAAGACGGCATCGACACCTTCAGCGAAGATCAGGCCCAGCGCGGCTTCAAGTGCAAACATCAGATTCTGCGGCGGTGTACCGCAGAACTTGAGATATGAGTGCTCGCCGCTGCGGCGCACCCAGTCCCAGTAGTAACGCGGAGTCGGGTTGCGCTGCGCAGCGGCGAAGGCCAGCGCATCGACGGCGATGATGCCGACCCCGGGCGGGCACATCAGCCCTTTTTGTGAAGCCCCGACAACGACGTTGGCGCGCAGCTTGTCCATCTCGAATGGCACCGCGCCAAGCGACGCCACGACATCGACGACCAGCAGCGCCGGATGTGCAGTCGAGTCGATCGCCGAGCGCAACGCGGCGAGGTTGCTGGTGACGCCACTGGCGGTATCGGTGTGAACCACGAACACCGCCTTGATGGTTTGCTGCGCGTCGTCGCGCAGGGCCTGCGCCACGGCGTCGGCGTCGATCGGATAACCCTCGCGCCACGGCGTGCGCACGACGCACCGGCCGAGGCCTTCGGTCTGCTCGGCCCAGGAGTCAGAAAAGTGCCCGGTGCCCGGCACCAGCACCGCCTGCCCCGGCGCGGTGAGGTTTTCGACCACCGACTCCCACACGCCATGGCCATTGCTGGCGAAGAAGAAGACACGCGCGTTTTCGCTGTGCAGCAGCCGGCGCAGGCCGGCCTCGCAGGCGTCGATATTGACCGCAATGCGCGGGTCGCCCATGTCCATCGGCTGCTGCGCGAGTGCATGCAGCACTTCGTCGGGCACCGGCGTTGGGCCAGGGGAATTGAGGGCGCGGCGGCCGGGGATGCGAGGCTTCATCGGCAAAGCATAAACGGGCCGGCAACCCGAGGCATCGGGCTGCGCCCCTGCCCTCGCGCACTGCGTGGGGGGATCACAATTGCGCATGCCGGGCCACCCCAAGCGCGACTACCAAAGTGCGCCGCACGAAGGTACTCCAATGAGCAGCAACGATCCACCCGCGGCGGGCTTCAAGCCTGCCGCTTTTTACCGCGAAGCCGGCAGCGGCGAAGCGGTGATCTGCATGCACTCCAACGCCAGCAGCTCATCACAATGGCGTGCATTGATGGAACGCCTGGCACCGCGCTGGCGCGTCCTTGCACCCGACCTGCTGGGCGCCGGCAAGGGCCCGCCCTGGCCCACCGATCGGGCAGTGACGCTGGAATACGAGGTCGCGTTGATCGAGCCCTTGCTCGCCGCCGCGGGCAACCCGCTGCGGCTGGTCGGCCACTCTTACGGTGCAGCCGTGACATTGATGGCCGCGTTGGCGCATCGGACAAAAGTGCGATCGATCGTGCTCTACGAACCGACGCTGTTCGCGGTCATCGAGCAGCAGGCCCCCGGGCACCCCGATGCCGACGGCATCCGCGCGGCCGTGGTCAGCGCTGGCGCGGCGCTGGACGCCGGCGACGTGCACGGCGCGGCGCAGTGTTTCATCGACTACTGGATGGGCGCCGGCGCCTGGGCCGCGATGCCGCAGGCGCGCCGCGACGGCATCGCGCCGTCGGTCGCCAACGTGCGTGGCTGGTGGCATGCACTCGCGATGGAGCCGACGCCGCTGGCACGGTTTGGCGCGCTCGACATGCCGGTGCTGTACCTGATCGGCAGCCAGACCACCGCGGCAGCAAAGGCCGTCGCGCGCCGGCTCACGTCGGTGCTGCCCGACGTGACGCTGGTCGAGCTGGCCGGGCTCGGGCATATGGGGCCGATCACGCACCCCGACTTCGTCAACGAAGCGATCGAGAGTTTTTTCGCGCGGCATTGAGGCGCGGCCGTTTTGCGCATCGGTGCATCTGCGCATCGGCGCCATGCCTGCGGTGGCCACGGCAATCGGCCGCAATGCGACCGGCGATTCAGGCCACAAGCTCGCCGCGCTGCTGCGCGCGCCGCCAAACGCTGCGCGCGCTCTCGCCCTTGATGCGGTGGTCGCTCCAGACCTGGCGCCAATGGCGCGCACCCGGCGTGCCATGCCACAGGCCCATCATGTGCCGTGAAATGTTTGACCAAGGCGTGCCATGTTCGCGGGCTTCGCGCTCCATGTAGTCGACCATCAACAGCTCGACCTCCTCGCGGCTGGCGGCCGCGGCTGATGGGGCGCCTAGAAACTCGACATCCCAGCCCGCCATCGACCAAGGCTGGTGATAGGCGTCGCGACCGATCATCACGCCATCGACCAGCGTCAACTGCTCGCTGACTTGTGCCGATGCACCGGCCGGCACCTTGATGCCGCCGTTGGTGACCAAGGTCAGTGCGGGGAAGTCGGCTTTGAGCCGCGCGACGAAGTCGTGACGCAATGGCGGCAGCTCGCGGTTTTCTTTCGGCGACAGGCCTTTGAGCCAGGCGTTGCGCGCATGCACGATGAAGACCTCGCAGCCACCACGCGCGGCCACCGTGCCGACAAAGTCGCGCACAAATTCGTAGCTCTCGTTGCGGTCGATGCCGATGCGGTGTTTCACCGTCACCGGCAAGCCGACCGCGTCGCGCATGGCCTTGACGCAGTCGGCCACCAGCAGCGGCTCGGCCATCAGGCAGGCCCCAAACGAGCCGCGCTGCACACGCTCGCTCGGGCAGCCGCAGTTGAGGTTGATCTCGTCATAACCCCATTGCGCCGCCAGCTTTGCGCACTGCGCCAGTTCGGCCGGCTCACTGCCGCCAAGCTGCAAGGCCAACGGATGTTCTTCGGCGTTGAAGTCCAGGTGCCGCGGCACGTCACCCTGCAGCAGCGCGCCGGTGGTCACCATCTCGGTGTACAGCCGCGTGCGACGGGTGATGAGGCGGTGGAAGTAGCGGCAGTGCCGATCGGTCCAGTCCATCATCGGGGCCGTACACAATCGCCAGGGGCTAGGTGGTTGATTTGATTGCACCAATTTTCTCTTTGTCGGTCCAGGCGGATTTGGGATAGGCCCAATGACTTTCTTGACTACTGCGCCGCGGTGTGTGCATGGTAATCAAAGGGTTGCGCCCGATGAGCATGCTGCGACGCGGGAGGCAATGGAGCCGTTTCGCGTCACGCTGCTCGAGGTCGGTGCTACGGATCTGCTGCGGCAGTCAGGCGTGATTGCTGCCGCAACGACGCTTCTCCAATCGGCATGAACATGCCTGCCTGCGTCGCAGCGTCTTGGCACCGCGGCGTGCCGCGTTGACCCGGCTTGCGGCTCAGGTGTCCCGTTAGGCAACCCGGCCGCGCGGCAGAGCTTAGCGCCCGAGATCCTTGGCGCTGACGCCGGCGATGCCCCAGTTTTCCTTGGGCACCTCCTGGATCCAGACGCGGACGTTGGCAACCGGCGCGCCGACGGCTTCGACCAGCGCCTGGGTCACCTTTTCGATGACCGCTTTTTTCTGCTCGGCGCTGCGCCCTTCGATGAGGTAGATCTGTGCAAACGGCATCGCAGCTCTCCGGTCAGACAAAACGCAGCGAGACGCTGCCGAGGTGCTGCATGCGCAGCGTGACATGGTCGCCAGCTTCGACGCCGATGGCTTCGGTGATACCACCCGACAGCACCAGGCTGCCGGCCGGCAGGGCCTGGCCGCGTGAAGCGAGGTGGTTGACGAGCATTGCCACCGCGGCCGCCGGATGGCCGAGCACCGCGGCGCCGGCACCAAAGGCCACCGCCTCGCCGTTTTTCTCGAACACGATGCCCAGCGTGCGCAGGTCGAGGTCTTGGGCCCGCCCGATGCGACCACCGATGACAAACCGCGAGGCCGAGGTGTTGTCGGCAACCACACTCTTCAAGTCGAACTTGAAGTCACGGTAGCGGCTGTCGATGACTTCGATGCCGGGCATCACGAAGTCACATGCCGCGAGCACCGCGGCGATGTGGCAGCCGGGGCCACGCAGTTCGCTGCGCGTGACAAAACAGATCTCGGGCTCGACGCGGGGATGGATCAGTTCGCTGGTCTTGATCTCACCACCTTCGGGGACCGTGAACTCATCGACCAGGAAGCCGAACACCGGCGTCGCAACGCCCATCTGCTTCATCTTCGCGTGCGAGGTCAGGCCGGCCTTGTAGCCGACGACGCGGGCGCCGCGGCTGAGCTTGCGGCGCAGCAATTCGTCCTGCACGGCATAGGCATCGTCCCAATCCATGTCGGGGTGATCGTCGGTGATCTTGTTCGTGTCGCGTGCCTGCAGTTGGCAGGTTTCGAGGCGTTCCGCGAGGCCGGCGATGGTGTTTTTGTCGAGTGCCATGTTGTGTTCCTCAAAGGGCCCTCAAAGGCCCGGGGTGGCGCGGTGCGGCCGGTGTGCAGGCGGGATCACGCTCAGACAAAGCGCACCGAGCAGCCGCCGATGCCGCCGATCGTCACGCGCAGGCTGTCACCGGCCTGCACCGGCACCATGATCGCCAGCGACCCCGACAGCACGACCTCGCCCGCCTCGAGCGCGATGTCGAGCCGGCCCAGGGTGTTGGCCAGCCAGGCCACCGCATTGGCGGGTGCGCCGAGTGCTGCAGCACCGGCGCCGGTGGCGACGACCTCGCCGTTTTTTTCGAGCACCATGCCGCAGGTGTGCAAGTCCAGCCCGCGCGGGTCGACGAGCCGGTCACCAAGCACAAATACGCCGCACGACGCGTTGTCGGCGACGGTGTCCTGGATCTTGATCTTCCAGTCGCGGATGCGTGAGTCGACGATCTCGAAGCAGGTCATCACGCCTTCGGTCGCGGCCAGCACATCGGCAGCGGTGACGCCCGGGCCCTTGATCGTCTTTTTCATCACGAAGGCGATCTCGCCTTCGGCCTTGGGCTGGATCAGCGTGTGCGCCGCAATCGCCTGGCCCTCGTTGTAGACCATGGCGTCGGTGAGGTAGCCAAAGTCGGGTTGATAGACACCGAGCATGTTCATCACCGCCTTGCTCGTGACGCCGACCTTCTTGCCGATCACGCGCTCACCCGCCGCCAGCCGCCGCGCCAACATGCGCTGCTGGATGCGGTACGCATCGTTGATTTTGATGCCGGGATAACGGCTGGTCAGCGGGTCAACGACGCGGCAGGCTTTGAGCGCGTCGAAGAGCTCGTCGCCGAGTTGCTCGATGAGGTTTGGATCCATGGCGGGGTCCTAGAGTCGGTGCGGTTCGTCGGCGGCGGCTTCGGCAAGGAAGTCCACCACCAGGCGCGCAAAGCGCGCGGCATGTTCGATCTGCGTCCAGTGGCCACATTGTGGGTAGACATGCAGTTGCGCTCGCGGGATCCAGCTCGCCAACGTGGTCGAGGTTGTGAGCGGGATGACCTGGTCTTCGCGGCCGTGGATCACCAGCGTCTGCTGCGCGATGCGGCGGATGTCGGCTTCAGGGCTGGCCATCGCATCCACCCAGCGCTGCCGCGGCGCCGGAAACATCGCCGCAAACGACGCCTGGAACCCAGGCTGGATGCTGGCTTCGTAACGCAGCTTGGCAAGTTCATCGGTCGCCAGGCGACGGTCGTAGGCAAATACATCGAGCAGCCTGCGCATCACCGCCTGTGAGGGCTCGTAGCCCCAGACCGCATCGAGCGCCGGGGTGATCGGAAACGGCACGCCGACGCTGCCCATCAGCACCAGCCGGCGCACCCGCTCGGGGTGGCGGATCGTCAGCGCCAGCGCGAGCGCGCCACCGAAGGAATTGCCGACGAGGTCGGTGCATTGGATGTCCAGCGCATCGAGCACGCCGATCGCCTGCGCCACCCAATGGTCCATGTCGTAACGCTGCCCGGGCGGCCGATCGGTGTAGCCGAAGCCGACCATGTCCGGCGCGATCACCCGCGAGCCCTTGGCCAGTTCGGGCATCACCAGACGCCAGTTGGCCCAGGCCGAGACACCCGGGCCCGAGCCGTGGATCAGCATCACCGGCGGGCCCGCGCCGATGTCATGCAGGTTGGTGCGGATGCCCGCGGCAAGCACCGAGTTGGCGATTTCAGGATTGCTCACTGCCGCCTCACAACTTGATCATCACGTTGCGCAGCTCGGAGTAAAACTCGAGCGAATGCACGCCGCCTTCGCGGCCGATGCCCGACGCCTTGGCACCGCCAAAGGCGGTGCGCAAGTCGCGCAGGAACCAACTGTTGACCCAGCACAGGCCGACCTCGATGGCGGCGGCGACGCGGTGCGCGGTGCCCAGGTTCTGCGTCCACACCGACGTCGCCAGGCCGTAGTCGGTGGCATTGGCCAGCGCGATCGCTTCGGCTTCGGTGTCGAAGGGCGCGATGTGGCAGCAGGGGCCGAAGATCTCTTCGCGCACGATCGCCGATGTCTCGGGCAGGCCGGTCCAGACTGTCGGCTGGACCCAATGGCCTTCGGCCAGCGCGCCGCTCATGACCGGCGCGCCGCCGCCGGTGACGATGGTCGCGCCCTCGGCACGCGCAAGTTCGTAGTAGCCCATGACCTTGGCCTTGTGCTCGGCCGAGATCAGCGGGCCGAGCCCGACACCCGGCTCGTTGGGCGGGCCGATCTTCAGGCCCTCGGCCTGGACCTTGAGCGCCGCGACAAAGCGGTCGAAGATCGGCCGCTGCA
>JAYUSP010000435.1:0-3660 GCA_043755615.1 Betaproteobacteria bacterium | reverse complement strand
TCTGCACGTCGAGCATGAACTGCGCCAGCGCGCGGTGCAGCCGCGCCGCCGGCCCGCGCAGGAACGTGAAGCGCGATCCCGACAGCTTGGCGCCGGTGTCGAAGTCGATGCCCAGCGGCATGCCGAGGTCGACATGGTCCTTGACCACAAAGTCGAATTGCCGCGGCTGCCCCCAGCGCCTGACCTCGACGTTGCCACTTTCGTCAGTGCCGGCGGGCACGCTGGCATGTGGCAGGTTCGGCAGGCCCATCAGGATGCCGTGCAGCTCGGCCTGGATCAGCTCCAGCCTCTCGCCAGCGGCCCTGAGTTCGTCACCGACGCCGGCGACGCTGGCCATCGCCGCGCTGGCATCTTCGCCGCGGCTTTTGAGTTGGCCGATCTGCTTGCTGGCGGCATTGCGCCGCGCCTGCAACGCTTCGGTCTCGGTCTGGATCGACTTGCGTTCGGCCTCGAGCGCGCTGAAACGGGCGACGTCCAGATAGGGCTGCGGGTTCTTGCGCACTTGCAGCAGCGCGACGACGCCGTCGAGGTCACGGCGCAGGATGTTGATGTCGAGCATGGTGGGTCTCTTTTGGATTTCTGAATCTTCGATGCAGATGCCGGTGGTGCCAACGGCGGCCGCGGTGGCGCTCAGGTGTCACTCAGGTGTAGGGTTAGCCTCGGTTGCTGCCCGCAGGCCGGCATTCAAGATCGTGACGCGGCGACCTCGGCCATGCTCTTGTCGCCGAGCCCCAGCGGCAGCGGGAAGTGCACTTTTTCCTGCACGCCTTCGAGCGTGCGCACGCTGACCGCGCCGAGCTGGCGCAATTGGGCGATGACCTGCTGCACCAGGATATCGGGCGCCGATGCGCCGGCGGTCAGGCCGACCCGGCGGCGGCCCGCGAACCATTCGGCACGCAGGTCCTGCGCGGCATCGACCATGTACGCCGGCGTGCCCAGGCGCTGCGCCAGTTCGCGCAGCCGGTTGCTGTTGCTGCTGCTCTGGCTGCCGACGACGATGACGATATCGACCCCGGGCGCGAGCACCTTGACCGCGTCCTGCCGGTTCTGCGTGGCATAGCAGATGTCCTGCTGCTTGGGCTCCTGCACATGCGGGAAGCGGCGTTTGACTTCGGCCAGGATCTCGGCCGCGTCGTCGACGCTGAGGGTGGTCTGCGTGACCACCGCAAGCTTGTCGCCAAGCGGTTGCACGCCGGCGACATCGGCCACGTCTTCGACGAGGTAGATGCCGGCCGTCAACTGGCCCATCGTGCCTTCGACCTCGGGGTGGCCCTTGTGGCCGATCATGATGAATTCGAAGCCCAGCTTGTGCAGCTTGGCGACTTCGACGTGGACCTTGGTGACCAGCGGGCAGGTCGCGTCGAAGACCTGGAAGCCGCGTGCATCGGCCTCGTCTCGCACCGCCTTGCTCACGCCATGGGCGCTGAAGACGAGCGTCGCGCCGGGCGGCACATGCTCAAGTTCTTCGATGAAGATCGCGCCCTTGGCCTTCAGGTCGTTGACGACATAGGTGTTGTGCACGATCTCGTGGCGCACATAGATCGGCGCGCCAAACTTGGTCAGCGCGCGTTCGACGATTTCGATCGCGCGGTCGACACCGGCACAAAAACCACGCGGCTCGGCGAGCAGCACGGCCATGTCGACGGGTGTTGTTGCGGGCCCGGGGGCCGGCGTCGGCGAATTCATCACAACACCCCCAACACCTGGACTTCGAAACTCACGCGCTCGCCGGCCAGCGGGTGGTTGAAGTCGAACAGCAGCCAGTCCGGCCCGACCTCGCGCACGACACCGGCATATTGGCCCCGGCCGTCAGGGGTCGGGAACTGCACTACGTCACCGACGCCATAACACGCGTCGGCGTCGCCCAACTCATGCAGCAGCGCGAGTTTCACGCGTTGCAGCAGCTCGGGGTTGCGCGGCCCGAAGGCCTCACCCTCGACGAGATCGAACGACGCCCGCGTGCCTTCTTGCAGGCCGAGCAGGCGCGCTTCGATCGCCGGCGCGAGTTGCCCCGCACCGAGCGAGAGCGTCGCCGGCTTGTCGGCAAAGGTATTGATCAGATCGGCGCCGTCCGGGCCGCGCAGTCGGTAGTGCAGGGTCAAAAAAGAGCCCGGCTCGATGGTCGGCGCGGACCTTGTGCGGGTCGCGGTCGCGGCGGTGGTTGACAGGTTGATCAAAGTGCAGTGCGGGGTCGTGGTCGGCAACAAAGGGATTTGCGCCGCGGCGCTGAAGCATTCATCGGCGGAGATAGACTGGCCCGATTCTACGAGGCCGCCATGTCGTTGAAGGATTTGCCGCCCGACGCGCGCCCGCGCGAAAAACTGCTCCAGCGCGGCCCGGCGGCGCTGGCCGATGCCGAACTGCTGGCCCTGCTGCTGCGCACCGGCATCAAGGGCCGCGGCGTGCTTGAGCTGTCGCAGGCCCTGCTCGATGAATTCAAGGGCCTGGGCGGGCTGCTGCGCACGCAACCGGCGGACTTGCAACGCATCAAGGGCCTGGGGCCGGCCAAACGCGCGCTGATCGCCGCGGTGCTCGAGATCGCGCGCCGCTCGCTGGCGCAGGAGCTCAAGGCCGCGCCCCTGTTCGATACGCCGCAGAAGGTCAAGGACTACGCGATGCTGCACCTTGCGGGTTTGCAGCACGAGGTTTTTGCGCTGCTCTTTCTCGACGCGCAGCACCGCCTGATCGAGATGAAGACCTTGTTTCGTGGCAGCTTGACAAGCACCAGTGTGCATGCGCGCGAAGTCGTCAAGGAAGCACTCGCGCTGAACGCCGGCGCGGTGGTGCTGATGCACAACCACCCGTCGGGCGTGGCCGAGGCTTCGCGTGCCGACGAAAACGTCACCGCGCTGCTCAAGGCGGCGCTGCAACTGGTCGATGTGCGCGTGCTCGACCATCTGGTCGTCGGCCAGGGCGCGGTGATGTCGTTTGCCGAGCGGGGCCTGCTGTGAAGCAGCGGCTGAAGGATTTCGAGGCCCTAGGCGCGCTGCTCAAGGCGCGTCAGAAGGCACGTGACACGGCACGCGAGCGCGCGGCGCTGCAGGCCACCACTGAGAGCCGCGAGCGCCAGCGCGAGGCCGACGCAAAACGCGCGCAGGCGCAGCGCGATCAGCCGGCATTCGCTGCCGCAATCGTGTCGCAGCTCGGCCCGGTGATGCGCCTGCCCGACCGCGGTCGGGCCGAGATCCACCACGCGCGGCCCGCGCCAGAACCGCGGCAGCGCGAGGCCGACGAACGTGCCGCGTTGGCCGAGGCAATGTCTGACGAGGTGGATGTCGAATCGCTGCTGCTCACCGACGACGGCCTGAGCTTCCGCCGGCCCGGCGTCAACGTCGATGTGGTGACGCGCTTAAGGCGCGGGCAATGGGCGATCCAGGCGCAGATCGACCTGCACGGGCTGCGCCGCGACGAAGCCCGCGACGCGCTGGCCACTTTTGTGCGCCACGCCGGCCAGCGTGGCGAGCGCTGCCTGCGCGTCGTGCACGGCAAGGGCATCGGCTCGCCGGGGCGCCAGCCGGTGCTCAAGGCCAAGGTGCAGCGCTGGCTGGCGCAATGTGCCGAGGTCGTTGCCTTTGCGCAGGCCAGCGGCCCGCAGGGCGGCGCCGGGGCGCTGATCGTGTTGCTCGTCGGCTGAAGGGCGATCGCGGCGCGCCGCCCATC
>JAYUSP010000434.1:0-3660 GCA_043755615.1 Betaproteobacteria bacterium | reverse complement strand
CCTTTGGCGACATCTTCGGCGACATCTTCGGCGGCCAGGGCGGCCAGCGGCGCGGCCCCGGTGGTCAACAGGTTTTCCGCGGCGCGGACCTCAACTACGCCATGGAGATCACCCTGGAAGAGGCCGCCGGCGGCAAGGACTCGCAGATCCGCATCCCGTCCTACGAGGCGTGCGAGACCTGCAAGGGCAGCGGCGCCAAGGTCGGCACCAGCGCCAAGACCTGCGGCACCTGCAACGGCGCCGGCACCGTGCACATGCGCCAGGGCTTCTTCAGCATTCAGCAGGCCTGCCCCAACTGCCACGGCAGCGGCAAGATCATTCCCGAGCCCTGCACCACCTGCAACGGCCAGGGCAAGATCAAGAAGAACAAGACGCTGGAGGTGAAGATCCCGGCCGGCATCAACGAAGGCATGCGCATCCGCTCCAGCGGCAACGGCGAGCCTGGCACCAACGGCGGCCCGGCCGGCGACCTGTACATCGAGATCCGCGTCAAGCAGCACGAGGTCTTCGAGCGCGACGGCGACGACCTGCATTGCACCGTGCCGGTGGGCCTGACGATGGCCGCTCTGGGCGGCGGCATCGAGGTGCCCACGCTGGGCGGCACTGCCGAGATCGAGCTGCCCGAAGGCACCCAGCACGGCAAGACCTTCCGTCTGCGCGGCAAGGGCATCCGCGGCGTGCGCTCCAGCTACCCCGGCGACCTGTACTGCCATGTCAGCGTCGAAACGCCGATCAAGCTGACCGAGCACCAGCGCAAGCTGTTGAAGGAGCTGGACGAGTCGTTCAAGAAGTCGGGCGACCGGCATTCGCCGAACGCGATGTCGTGGACCGATCGGGTGAAGGGGATTTTCAAGTAGCGGCGCCGCGGTCCGCTGGCAGTCTGACCGGGGTCGCCCTGGCGCGCCCGTGAAATCAGCAGCGTGATGTCTCCCATGACGGTGCCGCATCAGCTTGAAGTGGAACGCGGCGATCGTCATCGCTGGCGGCTGCATGCGCCATCGCATGGCCGGGCTCGGCTTCGTCAGAACGCAGGAGGCTTTGTTTCTGCGGCCGGGTCGTCGGGCGAGTTCGGCGCCGGTTCAGCAGCCATGCCGGCCTGGAGCGGCACGGCCTCCAGCCTTGCGCCGGCGGCAGCGAGCCGGCCAGCAGACGCCCACCCACCGCCGCCGTGATGCGCTGCCGCACCGAGTTGAGGTGCATGCCCACCAGGGCATCGACAGCGCCATCCTCGACAAGGTCGAACAGAGTCTCGCCGATGTCGCGGCGCTCTTCCGACGCATCCAGCAGCAGCAACTCACAGGGGCGACCGAGAATGCCGTGTTGCGCGTTCAATTCGGCCGCCGCCAGCTCGGCCGAGGCGATGCACGACGGTCCCCAGATGCCTTCGCAGCCGCGGGTCGGGACGCACAGCGCCACGCGCACGGACGGGCCGGGGCGGATACGTGGCACGAACCGGTCGGGCGCGATGGTCGGCACCCGCGGCCGGCACGCCGTTCGCACACCGGTCGGGTCGACACGGCTGGCCTCGTGAGCGGGAATCGTTGCCAAAGGCTGCATGCCGCCTCCAGTGTTCAGGTCATCCGAAAAGCCGTTGAATAGTGCCGGTGCCAGGCCTTCAAAAGCTTTCCTCGGAAAGCGACCGACAATACAATGGAGGCTGTCGATTCATTCTGGGGCAGTATCCATGCCACAACAAGATCTGTCTGAGTACCTCGCGTTTTTGCTCGCCTCGGCCAATCGGCAGATGAGAATCGGGCTCGCGAACTCGATCGACAACGAAGACTGCACCGAAGAGCATTGGCGCATCCTTCATGTGCTGTCCGACGAGCAGGGGCGCTCGATGGGCGAATTGGCCGAGCAGGTGCTGATGAACGGCTCGGCGCTGTCCAAGAACATGGACAAGCTCGTGAGCCGCGGCCTGGTGCAGCGCGCCGTCGATGGCAAGGACAATCGCAAGGTCATGGTGTTCATCAGCAACCGCGGGCTCAAGACCGTGGCGCGCCTGAAGCGCCAGGTGAATGCGCACCACGACAGCGTCACCGAGACATTCGGCCCGCGTCGCACCAAACAACTCAAGGCGCTGCTAGAGAGCTTCATCAGTCATTCGGCGCCGCATTGAAAGGCTGGCCCTGCGCGGCTTGAGGCCGCGCAGGTCGGGCTGGCCGGCAGTGCCCGGCTTCAGGCGTGAACGCCGGTGTACTGGCTCATGATCTCCAGGTCGCAGAGGTGATCGCGCGGGATCTCGGCGCCGATCTGGCCGCGCTTGATGACCAGCACGCGCTGCGACACCGCGGCGATGAACTCCAGGTTCTGCTCCACCAGCACGATGGTCAGTTGCATGCGGTCGCGCAGCGTGGCCAGGGTCTCGGCGATCTCGTCGATGATCGACGGCTGGATGCCTTCGGTCGGCTCGTCCAGCAGCAGCAGCGTGGGCTGGCCCGCCAATGCGCGCGCCAGCGCCAGCAGTTGCTGTTCACCGCCCGACAACGAGCCACCCGGCCGGTCGAGCAAGGGCTTGAGGCGCGGGAAGTCTTCGAGCAGGCGTTCGATCGCCCGCGGCGTGCCGTCCTTGGCGCGCGTCTTGACCAGGCCCATGCGCAGGTTGTCCAGCGCACTCAGGCCGGCGAAGATCTCCCGGCCCTGCGGGACATAGGCCATGCCGAGCTTGGCGCGCGCGTGCGGCGCGGCGCGCGTGATGTCGGTGCCGCCAAAACGCACGCTGCCCGCATTCACTCGAAGCGCGCCGATCAAGGTGCGCAGCAGCGTGGTCTTGCCCATGCCGTTGTGGCCGAGGATGCCGACCGATTCGCCCCGCGCGATCGCCAGCGAGATGTCGTGCAGCACCGGGATGGCGCCATAGCTTGCGTACAGACCCGAGACTTCAAGCACCCGCGCCTCCAGGCTCAATGCGGCTTCTTGCCGAGATAGATCTGCTGGATCAACGGGTCGCTCATGATGCGGTCGGCGGTGTCCTCCTTGATGACCATGCCCTGGTGCAGCACCGTCACCTTGCGCGCGATCATGCGGATGAAATTCATGTCGTGCTCCACCACCACCAGCGCGTGCTGGCGGTTGATGTCGAGGATCAGCGCGGCGGTGCGCGCGACCTCGGCGTCGCTCATGCCGGCGGTGGGCTCGTCGAGCAGGATCAGCGGCGGGTCGGCCGCAATCACCACGCCGATTTCAACCCACTGGCGCAGGCCGTGGGCCAGCAAACCGGTCGTGGCCTCGCTCAGCGCGGTCATGCCGACGCGCTCCAGTGTGTCGCGCGTGATGCGCTCGGCCTGCTCCGCGCTGTTGACCCGACGGGCCGAGAGCCAGACGTTTTCGCGCACGCTCAGGCCATTGAAGAGGCTGGGCACCTGGGTCTTGATGCCTATGCCCAGCCGGCCCGGCTGGTGCGGCTGCATGTTCGAGACATCCTTGCCGCGGAACAGAATCTGGCCCGAGGTCGGCTTCACCTGGCTGGTCAGCAGTTTGAAGAAGGTGCTCTTGCCGGCGCCATTGGGGCCGATCACGCAGCGCAGTTCGCCCTCGGCCAGCGAGAAGTTGACGTCGCGCGTGGCGTGCACGCCGCCGAAACGCACATTCAGGTTGCGCGTCTCCAGCAGCGGCGGCGTCATGTGGCCTGCTCCGTCGCGGCCGCCCGCTGCGGCGGCG